>JBAVHJ010000029.1:0-5045 GCA_049685715.1 Terriglobia bacterium
AACTACACCTACACGGAATCCAGTCGCGAACTCGAAGTCGACAAGAAGGGCACCCTCAAGGACAAATCCGAGGAGGAATCCGAGGTCTTCTACGTCCGGGGCAATGAGGTGAAACGACTCATCAAAAAGAATGGTCAGGAGTTAAGCGCTGCCGAACAGAAAAAAGAACAGGACCGCGTCACCAAGGAAATTCGCGAAATCGAAGAGCGTCACAAGAAAGAAGCGGAACAGGAGAAGCAGGGAAAGAAAAAGAAAGATGAAAACGAGGTGACAATATCCTCTTTCCTCAAGGCCTCCCGGTTTGTCAATCCGCGGCGAGAGCGCTTCCGGGGACAAGAGGTGGTCGTTTTTGACTTCGAGCCGAAGCCCGGCTACAAGTCCCAGACCCGTGTAGAAAATCTCGTGCAGAAGCTGGTTGGTGTCGTCTGGATTGATGAGCACGCAAGGCAGGTGGCGCGACTGGAAGCGCGACTCAGTGATTCCTTCAAAATGGCCGGGGGGATGCTGGTCACCATCCTTCCGGGGTCGGCCTTTGTGTTCGAACAGGAACTGGTCAACAATGAAGTCTGGTTGCCGTCTAACGCGGAAGTCAACATCTCGGGAAAGCTCCTGTTGTTCAAGAGCGCCTCCGTAAATCTGATCCTTCATTACAGCCAGTACAAAAAATTCAATATTGAGATGCTGTCCGACATCAAGAGTCCCACCAAAGAGTAACAAGGGAACTCGTCCCCGTTCGGAGAGACGCTACGGTTTCTCATCTCTGAATCCTCGCGAAAGCCCTCCCAGGATCACGAGGGCAATTGCAAAGACGTATGAACTGGTCAATATGGTGATGGTCTTGGTGAAGAGCAGGATCGCGAGGATTAAGCAGATTCCTAAAAATAGAGACGCCGCAGTCTTCTTGTTCACGCCCTTCTCCCTCCTTAATTAATTTGCGTGTCGGGTTCGTTACCCCTCGGTTTTTATTAATGCGATTGTAACCATCGGCTCACTCGATCGAAGATTTCATCCCGTTCGGGCTCGTTGAAGAGTTCATGGTAAAGGGCCGGATATAGCCCGAACTCCTTGTCACTTGACCCGAGACGGCTCACGAATTGCCCGGTCGTGGCAGCACTCGCGATTCGATCTTCCCCTCCCTGAAGGATGAGCATCGGAAGGCGGATTCGCGGGGCCGCCCCCATGACTTCACTCATCGCTTTTGTTGCTTCCGCGAACCACCGGGCGCTGACCCGAAAATTAACGAGCGGATCGGCCGCGTAGGCGGGCGCGATCTCCGGCGAGCGACTGAGGTGGGACGGGTCCAATCCGTTGTGCAATCGCAAGCGCGGCATCCACTGCGCCGCCATTCGGCCGATCATTAATTTTACGGGAGGGATGGGGGCTGCGACCCCAAGAAGCGGGGCTGAAATGACCATCCCATCGACGCGCTCCGCGTGTGCCGCCGCGTAATCGAGCGCGATGAGCCCGCCCATGCTGTGGCCGATGACAAACAGCCGGCGCGACTGACTCTGGCTTCGCGCGAGGGAGATGAACAGGTCCAAGTCCTCCACGTAATCGCTGAAACGGTCTACGTGTCCCTCCAACCCTTCTGATTTCCCATGCCCACGGTGGTCGTAAACGGTGATCGCATAATGCTGCGCGGTCAAGTGCTTGACAAGCGCCTTGTAACGCCCGCTGTGCTCGCCGAACCCGTGCGCCAGGACAATTTCCGCAGCCGGCTCGGCGTGGGTGTACCTGCGCGTGAAGAGGCGCAGACCATCCGGGGTGGTAACGTATTCGTCGTGGGATTGCAGGGGCGGAAATCCTCCTCCGTGTGAAGGGTCCGGCTACTCCCGATCCATCGGATGGTGCGTGGGAAATCGCAAAGAGCATCAGATTAGCCAAGGAATGGCTTCATGGGGTGCCGGAATTATCCTCAAAATGTTTGCCGGAGCAACTCAGAACAAAAATGGCACCATGCGTCTTGTGCGCGCCATATAGCGCCGATACTCCGGATAGCGTTCGGCGATGAGCCGTTCCTCACACAGCATTCGAACCATCGCCCCCGCCAGTAGGAGAATTCCCATGGAGATCGACAACAGAGACCAGTGGGCCACGATGCCAGCCCATCCAAACAAGGAGGCGGCTGTGTAAATCGGATGGCGGATGAAGGCGTAGGGACCCGTGGTCACCAGCCCACCCTCGGTCGGACCGGCGCTGGCGTGAAAACTGCGGATTCCGAATGTCCTCCGCGCCCATATCATCAGGAGGACCGCACCTGCCTGGACAGCAATCACCACAGGCAAGGCCGAGAGGAGTGCCTTGGTGGAAATCAGGCCGGCCAATGCCAGCACCATGACCCCAAGCCCCAATACCGAGAGAGTCTTCAACATCGGTGGATTCTCACCCCTGACGCGCTATTCTGAAGTTCGAGAACATCTTCGCTGGGTTCGTATCAGCCCGCCCGGGTGCCGTTGGGAACCGGGCTTTCCGGGACGGCCAGCACCGGTTGAACACCATCGGCGTACCCGATATCAAACAGCATGCCTTCCGACAGTTCCCCCAGCATCTTCCGGCCGGCCAGGTTGACCACAAACAGGGCCTGCTTGCCCGCTACTTCATGCGGGTTCTGTCGTTCCTGTTTCATCCCGGCCAGAATGGACCGTTGGAAATCCCCAAAATCGACAATCAATCGAACCAGGCTGGTTGATCGGGGAACCTCTTCCACTCGAAGGATAGTCCCGACACGAATATCCACCTGGTTTAAGAGTTCAATCGGAATGGTCGGTTTGACGGGAGTTGCCATGGTTCCTCATGTGAACCCGGATTGGGAGATCTATTTTAACGGTCCCTTCATCAAGGCAATATCGTCGATCCACACGGTCCCTTTTCCATTAATCACAAGATTCAATTTGATCAGCTCCGGCTTTTGTCCCCTCTGCAAAAGGAAAGGCGTTTCCATGGTCGTCCAATCCATGGTCCCAGACAGGGGATTCATCAAAGCCCGGGAGAAGTACTCCCCGGTCCCCGGGAACACACACCACATCTCAAGGTACGTCTGGCCTAACAGATTTCGTGTTTTGAGATGGGCCCGGTAAATGAGCCGGGCGTCTTCGATATTGACATCTTTGATTTCATAAAGCCTGATCGTGGCAGGCTCCACGGTATCAATTCTCAAGGCGCCATTGCCGTCACTCGAAACACCCTTGTCAAAGGTCACTCCGGATTGGGTTAGAACCCCGTCCATACTCTCCACGGGGATTGATTTGATCGTCTCCGCGGGGCGACTGGCTTTCTGACAGCCTGTCGCCACTGAGAAAAATAAGATCAATCCCATTACAAAGACGCGCTTTAACATGACGCCCTCCTTTGAGTGTTGATTCACCACGGGCTCCCGACCAGATTCAGCGAGTGGATCCATATCCCCATCCCAGTGATTGGATAGTGAAACTTATGCCAGAAGGACGGACTGCAGGTTTGAAAGAACGAACACGGATCGGCGGACTCAACGGTTACAGCAAACGGTTCTAGTTCTCATCTCCCCGCTTTGAAGGGCTAAGCCTCACCGAAGAAGGAGGCGGATTTTCTATTCACCGCGCTTGAGGCTGGAATGTTCAGCCAGCATCTTCTGCTGGGCGCGCATCTCGTCCAGCTGACCCTGAAATGCTTCCTTGCCGATATCGTGCCCGTTGTTGATTTTCCCGAAAAGACCGACCACGTCGGAAAAGCCCTCCAGATCTTTTATCCTCTGCGCCTGGGGGGCCGAGGGTCCCTCTTTCCTGAGCCGGTCAATTCGGGATGCAAGTGCGGAGGCGGGGTCTTTGGAAGCCGCCACGTTTGTGAGATCAGCAATCAGGCCCGCCAGATACTCGGCTTCGGCCTTACGGGAAGCCGCTGCCTTCTCTATTTCGCCGGGATCTCCGATCGCAGTCCGGTCCTCGAACACCACGAGGGAAGGAAAAACTTCAACCGACAGCGGTATCGTGCCGCCGGATCGAACTGCAAAATTCCTCGTTATCTGGCGTGTCGTGTTCGGCGAGAACGTCAATGAGGGGCTCGCGATTTCCGGCTGCATTCTTGCAATGGCGAGATTCTTGATGAGATCTTCACTGCCTTCGCTGGGGGCTGTCCTCCCGTCCGCAAATCGAAGGCGCAGCTGGTAGTGGAAAGCGGTGATCACCTGGCGGGAATTGTTTTGCAATTCGATGTCCAGGGACACCCGCGAGGCACCTGAAGGCTGAGCGGAATTGTTCGCAACGCTGAGCGTGGCCCGCTTCACTTGAAGAGCAGCCTCAATGGCGGCGTTGTGGGTCAACGCGGGAGAAGACGGGGCAGGACGCTTCTCCCCTTGTCCCACGCCCGGGGATTGCAAACAGGGATCCGCCGATGCGGTCAATGCAATGCCAAATCCAAGCAGAATAGATATCAAGCTCTTACTCATCTATAAACCTGAAGGTTGCAATTCTGTTCAGTTCACTCCGTTAAGAAACCGATTATGCGGCTCTGCCGCTCATTATTGCGGAAAGGCTCCGCATTTCCGAGTGGGAACCCTCTCCATTTATTATTCTTGGGCGCGGCTCAGCCTCGCCCAAGAATAATAGCAGGGGTTCAACTGGCCGCCTCCGGAAAGCCACGGGCTTTCCGCAATAATGGGCGGCAAAGCCGCTTGGCACCAGGACGTTCTTTCCTACTCCCCATTCCCATTCCCCTCTTCGGCGTTCTTTTCAATCAGGGAGCAGGCGGCGACGCGGTCTTCGGCCTCGAGGTCGATCAACCGGACGCCCTGGGTGGAACGCCCGGCTTCGCGGATCTTTGAGGCATCCGTGCGAATGATTTTGCCCTGCGCGGTGATCAACATCACTTCGGAATCCTCTTCAACATTCAGCGCGCCGACGACCTTGCCATTGCGCTCGGTCGTTTTCACGTTGATGACGCCCTTGCCGCCTCGGGCCGTGAGGCGATACTCCTCGATGGCCGTGCGCTTGCCGTAGCCGCGCTCGGTGATCGACAGCACCAACCCCTTCTCGCCAAACGTCGCCATGGAGACCACGAAATCGCCTTTGCCC
>JBAVHJ010000030.1:0-5064 GCA_049685715.1 Terriglobia bacterium
TGACGTCCTGGCCATCCGCTCCGAGGGCCATGCGAATCCCGATTTCTCGAATACGGCGGCTGACCGCGAAACTGACCGTTCCATACACGCCCGCGGATGCCAGCAGAAGCGCCAACCCGCCCAGGACCGCAGAGAAAATCGCCGCCACTCGTGCCGGGGCGCGCCAGAACTCGAGATAGTCTTCGAGTCGAACCACCTTGGCTGTAAGTTGAGGATCGAGCTCGCCCACTGCGGAGCGCATGTCCTTCAACGAAGCGCCGGCTCCGCTGGTGCGAACCAGCAAATGGAGTTGTTCCAGCTTGTCGGCACCGGCGGGGATGTATAGATAGTTGGGATGCACCTCGCCGAGATGCGACACTTGAGCGTCCTTCGCGACTCCCACAACGTCGTAGACGGGATTGCCGGCTCTGTTGTACAGCACGAGCCGCTGGCCGACCGGGTCTTCACCTGGCCAGAAAAGCCGCGCCGCAGTTTCCGTTACGATGACGGCTTTGGCATCGGTCTGAACCTCGGCATTGCTAAAGGTCCGGCCGCGGACGATCGGAATCGACATGGTGGCGAAGAAATTCCGCGAGACAGCGTTCAATTCAACTCTTTGGCTTTCCTCATGGCCAGGAATGGACCCCTGGGTGACCTGGTGTGAGCTGCCCAAGGGGAACGCCGAAGCCTGTACCACCCCTTCCACCCCCGGTAGCGCGGAGAGGCGGTCGATCAGTTCGCTTCTGAAATTCGCAGCGCGTCCCCCGGTGTAACCCTGGCTCGCAAGATCGGTGGAGACCGCTGTGATGTTTTCAAGGAAGAAGCCGGGATCGAGGGTCTGAGCCCGGTAAAGTCCTCGAAGCAAAAGTCCGGCGGTAAGCAGAAGGATCATGGAGACCGCAATTTGCAGTCCCACTAGGGAACGTCGCAACAGCCCACCGCGAGGTTGATTGCCTTGTAGGCCCGCGCCCTCCTCCTTGAGTTGTGTAGACAAGTCCATGCGGGAGGCTTCGACCGCGGGCGCGAGCCCAAAAGCGATTGCCGTGAGCAACGTGAGGATGAGTGTGTAGGCCAGAACGCGGAGATCCGGGGCAACCGATAGATTGAGGGTCGGGAATGCTTCCGGGAGATGCGAGAGAGTGAACTTCAGGACTGCTTCGAACGACCAGAATGCCAGTAGAGAACCCAGCGCACCCCCAAGCAGTGCCAGCAAGAGACTCTCCGTCAAGAGCTGACGTACCAGGCGGCCGCGGCTGGCGCCGGTGGCAAGGCGGACCGCAATCTCCCGCCGGCGCGTGGCTGCACGAGCGAGTAGAAGGCTCGCCACATTCGCGCAGGCGATGAGGAGGACGAGCCCGACCGCTAGCAGAATCACGGCCCCGCCGCCGACCACGAGGTAATGCTCCTCAGGCCGGGCGAAGAGCGTAGAAGTCGCGACACTGATCTTCGAATCAAATCCGGGATGGCGTCGGTCAAGGCGGGCCGCGATGACTCTCAGGTCTGCCAGGATCTGCCCATTTGAGCAATCGCCACGGACGCGTCCCATCAGCTGCAGCCAGCTCAGCTCATCGTCCGCCAGCATATCCCCTTGCTCTCCCCGGCCGGAATAAAGGCTCGGCTGCAGGGTGAGCGGTGCCCAGAACGCGGAAGGCACCACCTCGGTTCCCGCGAACCCACGCGGTGCGACCCCGATGATCGTCAGGGGGACGCGATTGATCGAAACAGTCTTTCCAATAAGAGCAGGGTCTGCGGCGAAGGTGTTGCGCCACATCTCATCACTGAGAACGACAACGGCACCACTGCCGGTTTGAGCGCAATCGGACTCAATGAAAGTCCGTCCCAGCACGGGCCGAACGCCCAGGACCTCGAAGTAATTGCACGACGCCAGGGTACCGAGAAGCTGCCGGGGCTGCTCGCCATCCAGTATCACCTCAACGAATGGGGCGTAGGACAGCAAACCGGAAAAAACGTGGTTCTGGCTCTGGTACTCCTTGTATTCGTAATACGAGAATAAATTTCCAGAGCCATAGACTTTTCGGTGCATCGGTCCCTGATTCAGATGGAAGGTTTGGTATAGAGTGAGGACACGCTCGGAGCTGGGCAAATTCAGCGGCCGCAACGCGAGCCCGTTGAAAATCTGGAAGATGCCCGCGTTGATTCCGATGCCGAGCGCAAGGGTAAGGAGGGCGACGGCGGTGAAACTGGGTGATTTGCGCAGCAGACGCAGGCCGAAGCGCACGTCCTGCCATACCGTTTCGAGCCGTGGCAGGCCCCATCGCTCGCGGTAACGCTCTTTCGTTTGCTCCAGGCCGCCCAGCTGGATCAGGGCCTGCCGGCGTGCTTCTTCTCGAGTCATCCCGCGACGCATGTTGTCCTCAACGTGCATCAGAAGATGACTTTCCAGTTCTTCTGCCAAATCCCGGTCGCGTTGTTCCTTGTTGAACAACCCGCTGAGGCGTAGAAGCAAGGCGCGAAGTTGTCTCACGATAACTCCTTTATGGATCTATGGGGCAAAGGCCCTCGTCTCCCTTTGATTTTCCGAGTAAGGCGGTCCCACTCATTGGACCTAACCTTAAGTTCACTCATAACGGAGGGCGACCATGGGATCGACTCTTGTTGCCCGCCGGGCCGGCAGATAGCATGCTGAAAGTGCAACCAGGCCGAGGAACAGCGCAACGCCGGCAAACGTGGGCAGATCCAGGCTCCCCACTCCGAACAGCAACCCGGCCATCAACCGGGTGGCCAGTCCGGCACCCACCAGGCCAAAAGCGATTCCAAAGATGATGATAAGCAGCCCGTGGCCGATGACCAGCCGCAGGATGTCCCGCCGCCCGGCGCCCAACGCCATCCGGATTCCAATTTCATGCGTCCGCTGGGCGACGGAATACGACATGACTCCGTAGAGTCCCACCACTGCCAACGCCAGCGCCACCGCTGCAAAAATCGTTAGGAGGAGGGTATTGAATCGTGGCTCGGCGACCGAGGCGGAAAGGTATTCCTCAAACAACTTGGCGTCGAAAAGGGGGAGGTCCTTGTCCAGAGCTTGCACCTGTTCCCGCAGGGCACCGATGAGGGATCGGGGGTCATTGTCGCCTCGGATGACCAGTGTCAATTCACTGAACGGCATTTGGTTTTGAGGCTCATAAACTTCCGGCCCGGATTCGGAATTCAATCCATGATGCTTCACGTCGCCTACGACTCCGACAATTTCGCGCATAACCGCGCCGGTTGGGAGGGTCGCCAGCCCCGGCTTGATCCGTTTTCCGAGGGGATCCTCATTCGGGAAGAACCGCCTGGCAAAGGTCTCGTTGACGATGATCACCGGCGGGGCCTTCTCATCATCTCGCTCGGTGAAATCCCGCCCGCGCAGAAGCGGGATATGCATGGTCCGGAAATAGTCCGGCGCAGCAGTACGATAGTTAGTACTAGGCTGTTCGCTTTTGGCCACCGGACGCCCATCGATTTCAAGGGAGATACTGATCTGGTCATCGCCCAAGGGCAAGGGATAGACAGCACTCGCGGATCGCACACCTCGCAAGGACTGGAGGCGCGGCAACAGTTGCCGGAAAAAGGCTGCCTGCTGGGCTGCGGTGTACCGAGCTTCCGGTAAGCCAAGATTCACGGTGAGGACATTGGCGGGATCAAATCCAAGTGTGACACGCTGCAGCCGCAGGAAGCTCTGCATCAACAATCCGGCGCCGACCAGTGGGACGAGTGCCAGAGCCATTTCCGCGGCAGCCAGCGTAGTACGAAGGCGGCTGTGGCGCCTGCTGTCGGAGGTGGCGCTCCGTCCCCCTTCGTTGAGTGATTCCGCCGCGCCCGACACGGAGACGCGGATCGCCGGAAGCAAGCCGAAGAGCAGGCCGGTCAGGAGGGAAGCGACTGCTGTGAAAACAAAGACGTGGGGACTCAGATGCACTCCACTCAGGCGGGGAAGGTTCTGCGGGCTCATTGCCAGTAGCCCGTTGGTTCCCCAGAGTGTCAGAAGCAACGCGAGAGCACCGCCCAGCAAGGAAAGCAGGACGCTTTCTGTCAGAAGCTGGCGCAAAATCCGCCCCCGGGTGGCGCCCAGTGCGGAACGAATTGCGATTTCCTTCTGGCGCACCGTCGCACGGGCCAACAGCAGGTTGGCCACATTCACGCAGGCAATCAACAGCACACACCCCACCGCGCGGAATAGAATCAGCAAGGCCGGACGTATGTCTCCCACGAGACGATCCAGTTCCGGCTCAGCGGTCGCCCCGCGGTACTTGTTCGTATCCGGATACTGTTTGGCCTGGGCGTTTGCGAGAGTCTCCAGTTCTGCCCGTGCCTGCGGCAGGCTGACATGCGGTTTCAAGCGGGCAATGGCTCCAAGATAGTGCGCGCCGCGCTGTGTGGTGATGGGCTTGGACTGATCGGTCGTGATCATATCCACCAGGATTGTCGTCCATAGTTCGATCGGCTTGGACTGGATGGGGTATTGAAAGCCCTGTGGCATGACGCCGACGATGGTATAGGGTTGATTATCCAGATTGATGGCTCGGCCGATGACCTGCGGGTCCGACCCGAAGCGACGCGACCAGAGCCCATAGCTCAGCATGACCGGTCGACCCTTCGCCGTGCTGGGGTTGTCCTCAGTCGGCAGGAAATCCCTTCCCAGCCTGGGTGTTACGCGCAAGAGGGGAAACATGTCCGAGGACACAACTGCGCCAGAAAGGTGCGCCGGTTCTTCCACGCCCGTTAGAGTAAAATCAGCGGTGTGGAATGCGGCCATGCGTTCAAAAACATGGTTCTGTTCTTTCCAGTCGACGAAGTTGAGATAGGAAAGGACCGTCCGGGATGCGCCGAGGCGGAGGCTCGTTTCCCAGACGGCGACGAGGCGCTCTGGTGAATCAAAGGGCAGCGGGCGCAGAATGACGGCGTCGATCACGCTGAAGAGGGCGGTATTGGCGCCAATGCCGAGCGCCAGGGTGATCACGGCGACGGCAGTGAAACCGGGACTCTTGCCCAGCATTCGCAGACTGTAACGAACGTCCTGCAGCAGCGTCTCCAGGACCGGCAGCCCGCGACGGTTGCGGTAATTTTCCTTGGTCGATTCGAGGC
>JBAVHJ010000031.1:0-9885 GCA_049685715.1 Terriglobia bacterium
CATGATTCTGGCCGGCTTTGGATATGGGGCTTTTCAGATTGGAAGGATCGCGATGCGCCCCTGGCCTCGTGAAGCCCTGACGATTCCGCTAGCGCTGCTATACAGCTTCTTGCGTCTTTTGTTGGCCTACACGATTTCGATTGCTTGGACCCTTCCGGTAGCGGCGCTCATCAGCCGCAGCCCTCGCTGGTCACGAACACTGCTTCCCATCGCCGAGATCCTGGCAAGTGTTCCGGCGACGGCCTTCTTCCCCCTCATTGTCGTCCTCGTGTTGCGCCAGGGGGCGAACTCCAACCTCCCTTCGGTGCTGCTGGTTTTGACAGGAATGCAGTGGTATCTGCTGTTCAACCTGATAGGAGGGATCCAGAATATCCCCGCCGACATGCGGGAAGTGGCTCAGGCGCTCCGATTGCGCGGTTGGCGCTACATGCGACGCGTTCTGATTCCAGCGGTGATCCCCAGTCTGATCACGGGCTCCATTACGGCATGGGGAGGAGGATGGAACGCGCTCGTCTTGAGCGAGTTCGTCAAGTATGGCGAGCAGACCTATGGGGTGACTGGCATTGGGGCGATGCTGGTAAAAGCGAACTACAACGGCGATATTCAGATGGTCCTGGCCACGGTCCTCTCCATGGTCCTTGTGGTGACGGCTTTGAATCGTTTCTTCTGGCGGCGGGCTTATGATTATGCCTCCCAGAAGTTCACGTTGGAATATTGAAGAGGCGGACAACTCCCCTTCATATGGGCTCGCCAGTTCATACCCCCTGTGGCCAAGCCGACGAAACGGGGCCATGAGCCGATGCCAGCCTCCCTCATGGGGGCGGCAAGAAGCGTGTGAAATCATGCCTCAAACCCATCAATCCGAGTTCAAAAGTCGCAATTGAAACAACTCCGCGCCAATCCTCCACAAAAAAGAAAAGCACCGAATGGCGAGGAGCCCCCCGACATTCGGTGCTTCAACAAAAGGAGAAAACCTAATTGCCCCCAAAAACAGAGCTTACTTGAAAGTTTGCAGTGCCTCTGTCTCATTGTTGAACACTTCGAACACTGTCAACAACTTTGTGATCTGAAGCAGGTCCTGCACTTTCTTGGTCAGGTTGAGAAGTTTGAGCTGTCCCCCCTGATTCGTCGTCGTTGTGAAACTGGAAACCAATTCGCCGATCCCCGAGCTGTCGATATAGGTCACGTCGCCGAGGTTCAGCAGGATTTTCTTTTCGCCCCGTGCCAATAGGTTGCGAATAGTATCGCGCAAGATTACGTTGCCCTCTCCCAAAGTGATCTTCCCATTGATATCGACGACATTCACGGAGTCGACTTTCCGAGTCTTTAATTGCATAGTCACAGTTTCTTCCCCCCCTCAGGTTCTACCTTGGATTCGAATTTGAATTGGAAGACAACCGCTTCACCATCATGACTTCGCTGCCATCATTAGGACGGCGGCGAACACTAAATTCATCCATAAAAGACCGGATGATAAAAATGCCGCGCCCGGAAGTTTTCAGAATATTGTTTTCTTCCAAGGGGTTTGCGATGGAAGCCGGATCAAACCCCTGACCTTCATCACGTACATAGATCGTCAACTTTGCTGGTGTCAAATTGATCTCGAGTTCAACCTTCTTTGATTCGTCACAACGATTACCGTGTTGGATGGCATTGATGACAGATTCTCGCACCGCCATCTCGACACGGTGAGTTTCAGCATCCTCGACTCGGAAACGATGCATCACCGAATGGATGAATTTTTCAGCCACTTCGACGCTCTGGAAGTTACTTTCCAGAGTTAAAGACGCCTTGGTATCAGTGGCATTCATCCCGCGCGGTGGGAACCTCCTCGAGGTTTGACCCCTACTTTAGCGCACTAGAACTACCATAGCGTTTTGGGTTTGTCAACGTTTGTTTTCCCGCAAGTACGTGCAAAATCAATAGGTCTCGACCCTACAGCCGGTGACCTACCATGGACACACAAAGCCACCCCACGCGACCGGTATTGCAGAAGAAACTAACCTGATTCGATTATCCCAAGACCCTGACGGTCCGAAAGGAGAGAATCGCCTTTCCACCTGTGGGTCGGCCAAAAGACGTGGCGGGATCAAATACGGTGAAATAAAGAACCCTCTCGAGACTTTCGATGACGGGAGGGCTGTCGGGTCCACTCAGAATCTTGAAATCATAAACGCGCCCATGAGGATCGACACTGGTCTCCACGAGGAGGGGTTCATCTGGAAGACTACTGTTCCCATCCGTCGCGATCGGAACAAAGCTGTTGGGTCGCGAGCGAGGTGCTGTGTGGATAGAAAGCTGGACATCACCGGGAGCATTGGGCATGGCCGGAGTCATCCACAAAGAGCTGAACATGACCGAGAAGCACAAAACCGCCACCAGGACGCCAGCCACCACCGGGACGGCCATTGGCCGAAGCAAGTTTTCGACTCTCATCCAGAACCGGTCACCAAAGGTAAACGATGCGCGCCGAGAGTATTCAGCCCGAATAGCCAGCCCCAACTCGCGGGGGGCTGAATGATGGGGCAGCGTTTGCACCCAGCGCTTCACCTGCAAGAGCTCTTCGTAGTCATGTCGGCAGGACGGGCACACCGTAAAATGGGCCTCCAAGGCCTGGTGCCCGTCGCGGTCACCTTCGACCAAATCCGGGATCCTTGCTTTGTACTCTTGGCAATTCATAACCGCCTCTTTCTTCACTTGCGACAAATACTCAGGACAACGGGTGCGGGTCGAGCAAAGTCCTCATTTTGTTCCGGAGGAGTTCCCGACCCCTCAAGATACGCGATTTGACCGTCCCAATGGAAATATGGAGCGTACACGCAATCTCCTCGTAAGAGAATTCGTCCACGTCCCTGAGGAGAACAGCCATCCGGTATTTCACAGGCAGGGTTCGCAGCGCTGCCTGCAACCGCGCTTCTATCTCGGACCGCATGGCCCGCTCCGAGGGTATCGGCATCGGATCCCTCAAGACATTCTCAAAGACGCGCGTCTCCCCGTCTTCCGGGTCCACTAAGTCCAATGAAACAGTTCGATTATAACGGCGGCGAAGCCACCAGCGGTGCCAGTTGGCAGCCTCCCGAATCGCGATCCGATAAATCCAGGTGCGCAAATTGGAGTCGCCATTGAACCGGTTGATCCCCCGATAAATTTTGACAAAGACTTCCTGCGTCACGTCCGCAGCATCGTGCGGATTTCCCAGCAGACGGAACATCAGGTTGTAGATGGGGTGTTCAAACTGCTCGACCAATCGGACATAAGCCGCCTGAGAGCCAGTGCGCAACTGCTCTACGAATTGCCCCTCTAACGAGGGGGTCCACTGGGGGGCTTCCCCGATCTTTTCAACGGCCATTTCACTGGACATCGGACTCCTCGCAGCTCGGATACCTCACCGCATAGGTCCAACCTTCATGTGCACAAGCGTCCAGGTTCAGTCTACCTTATTAGACGCCAAAATTGAAAAAAAGTTCCACTTCAGGGGGAATTTCAGATAAACCCAGCGAGATGACCAGCTTAGAGGATACGAAAAAATCAAACTCCAAACTCCAAACAAGGGCCATTGGACTGAGCGCTGATCGCATGCAATGCGGCTAAGGGAAGGGTCTTTGAGGAGAATCTCTTTCAGGCATGAGTGCCTCTAAGAAAATACTGTTTTTCCCTTCAAAATTTGGAACTTGGGTTTTGTTTGGGATTTGGAATTTGGAGTTTACCCTTTCCCCGGTTTTTTCTTCTTGAAGGTTCTTTGGACCGTGTGATAATGTTCCGTGCCGCGTTGTGGGCCGCCCTTTCAGGGTGGGTTCAATCCGCAAAAGCCCGTGCCGAGGTAGCTCAGGTGGTAGAGCGCAGCCCTGAAAAGGCTGGCGTCGGCGGTTCAACTCCGTCCCTCGGCACCACTCCTTCCTTGTCCCGCTGAATCTCCGCCGTTCTGTTTTCTGGGACAGATGAGACCTTTAACGGGGGCGCCGCTTTGAGGACACCACTTCCTGAAAGTACGAAACTTCGGATCTCCGGCTTCTGACCTCTAACCTCGTCCTCCCGCTTCCTGACCCTTGCGCACCAATTCAAGACTTCAGGGCTTCCCTCTAAAGACATCTATAGTTCTCAATCCGTCAGCTTACCCATTTTGCTATCGCAAAGGCGGCAGCAGCGGCCAAGCCCCCGACGGAGGCGGTCTGAAGAGCCGCGCGCAACGGGGTCTTCACTGTAAATCGCCCCTTGATGTATCCAAATACCAGGAGAGCCAGGAGCGTAACGAAGATCGATCCGATCAGTGCTGTGTGCACCGACGAAAGCAGGAGGTATGGACTCAGGGGAATCAACCCGCCAAAAACATACGCCAATGCGATCGTCAGCGCGCTGCTTCGAGCCCGTTGGGGATCCGGGGGTTCGATACCCAGCTCAAACCTCATCATGAAATCCACCCACCGGCTTCGGTCACTTCGCACCGCTTGCACCACCGCGTGGACATGGTCCTCATCCAGTCCGTATGACCGGAAGATGGCAGCGACCTCTTTCGCTTCCTCTTCGGGAAGTTCGAGGGTCTCGCGATCTTCCCGGGCTTTCTCCGAGGCGTAATGCTCCTCATCAGTTCGGGCGGCGAGGTACCCTCCCAGCCCCATCGCAATGGCCCCTGCGGCGATCTCAGCGAAGCCGGCGGTGACAATGATGGTGGTGGCGGCGACGGCGCCGGAGAGGCCGGCCGCCAGGGCAAAGGGGACAGTCAACCCGTCTGACATGCCGATCACAATATCGCGAACAGTCGCCGAGGCGGTGAAGTGTTTCTCAACGTGGGGTGTTTGCGGCATGTGTTCCTCCTGGGGGCCCGCCATGAGTTGGCCTTTCCACCCTCTTGGGCCAGGGGGCAGGATCGGGCGAGATATTGAAATTGAATTTCACTTTCATTGCATTTTTTTTTGGCCTATAATGAAGCTGACAGGATAAATCAAAACCGCCCGGGAGAACATCCCCTCGCGGGAGGAGATCGGTTTCATGATTCAGCCCTTCGTCATTACGCTCCGGGAAGGCGTCGAAGCCTTCCTGATCGTCGCCATCAGTATTGCCTTCTTGAAGAAAAGCGGCCGTCATCGATTACTTCCGGCGGTGTATTGGGGGGCTGGCGTCTCCGTGCTCTTAAGCATTGGCGTGGGGATTCTGCTTCGCCAGGGTGTCAATCAATCCCTATGGGAAGGAATCCTGGCCGCTGTAGCAGCCGCCCTGGTGGGATCGTTGATTGTTTACATGTGGCGCGCCGCTCGGACCATGAAGCGGGACATTGAAACTAAACTGGAGGCCGCCGCCGAAAGCTCCAGTGGGATCACCGCCTTCGGGGGGGTCTTCCTCTTTACACTCCTCATGATGACTCGCGAGGGAATGGAAGCCGCCTTGTTGCTGATCAGCGTCTCCTTCCAAATGGCCTCCCTGCCTTTCATCGGGGGAGCGGTTTTGGGGTTATTCATGGCAGGTGGAATTGCGCTTCTATGGGCCCGCTATGGCCATCGCGTCAACCTGGGATTATTTTTTCAGACCACCGCGATCTTCCTCCTCGTCTTCGTTGTGCAGTTGTTTATCTATTCGTTCCACGAATTATGCGAGGCAGGCATCATGCCGAACAGCGAGGTGCTGCATGCTGCCACCGAACCTTACGGCCCCGACGGCCATTATGGCCGCCTCCTGAGTTACAGCCTCGTATTCCTGCCCGTTGTCTGGCTCGTCTTTTCATCGCTCCTCCACAAAATGAAACAAGGTGCCCATCCGGCCTTGAATGCCCGAACTGTTCGACAGAAGGGCCATTGAGGCGCGAGAAGCCAATGGGGCCAATAATTTCAGGCCCCTTGTCCAAATTAAATTGCCGAGTCTGCCCCGATGAATCGGGGCGGCCTACAACACTGAATCATGTGGTTATACTGTAGGCGTGGTGCCTTCAGTGGGCGCTCTCGGATTTGATCAACAGCCGGGAGAGATTTGGCCGCGGGGACCGGGCGCGGTGGCAATCAACCTCTTCAAAATTTCAATTGTGCCAGGGTGAGTTTACAGAGATTGACGAGGAACCGGACGGGAGCCGGGCTGAGGGGTCTCACTTCCCGGGCCGGAGGATGAGCGAGGGCAGATCAATATCTGCCAGGGAATCTACTTTCAGCCCGATCCGGGCCCCGTTGAAGGAGAGCTGAGCGGTGATCGGGTTGGTAGCGACCACGCAAAAAATGCCTGCCCGATTAGCCGCAATCACGCCGTTGGGTGAATCTTCAAAAACGATCGCCCTCGAAGCACTAACGCCAAGCTCTGCAAGGGTGGAAAGGAAAAGTTCTGGATCGGGCTTGGTGTGGGTGACGTCCTCAGCGCATTTCAAGGCCTCTAATTGGTCGAAAAGATGGAGCCGTCGAAGATGTCCTTCCACCCAACTCCGCGGCGAGCTGGAAGCCACTCCCAGTTTCAACCCCAGACCCGGGGCGTCATCAAAAATTTTCTGGACCCCCGGCAGCACCGGCTGGGACTCAATAGCTTGCCGGACTTCAGCCTGACGTTCGATTCGAAGCGCTTCCCGGTGCAGCGCCTTACCCGTGAGTTCTTCCAAATGCGCATGGGGATCGAAGACCATTCCTCGGCCGACGCAGACCGCCCACTCCTCAAAGGGCAAGTCCACGCCAAACCGATGGTAAACTCGTTTCCAGGACTCATAGGCCGGCGTCTCTGTGTCGAGAATCAAGCCGTCAAAATCCAGAATCAGTGCTTCAGTCCCTGCCAATCGTCAACCCTCTCTTCCCCAGCTTCGTCGCGAGGAGCCGTCATGGCATTCCAGTTTCAAGCCCGCGAAAAATTGACGGCATTGAGAATCACTTCCTCCGACATTTCTGACTAAGGAGTGTGTGCCCGATCATTTTGTAGAGAAGGCGCGCTCCAACATTGGCATCCCATTCGCCCCCCTCGGGTCCCGGCGCCACTTCGGTGAGATCAAAGCCGACGATGCAGCGACCTGATTTAGCCACCGCTGCAATGGCATACACAGCCTCTTCAAAAGTAAGGCCACCGGGCACCGGCGTCCCGGTATGTGGGCACAGCGACGGGTTCAAGCCGTCGATGTCAAAGGAAATATACACATTCCTGGGCAATGGGGAGAGAAGCTCCGCAACAATGCTCTTCCACTGCCGGCCTTCGAATTTCTGGCGCTGTAAGTTCTCATCAAAGAAAGTGACGACGCGGCCGCGGGACCTGCGGACGAGTTCCATTTCCTGCTCACAGAAATCCCGGATGCCGACTTGGACCAGCCTGCGGATCCGTGCGATTCTCGAAACCACATTGTACATAATGGAAGCATGCGACCAGGTAAACCCCTCATAGGCGACTCGCAGATCACAATGCGCGTCGAAGTGAAGCACGCCCATCCCGGGAAAGCATTCCGCGTACGCCTGCATCAACCCGAAGGGTACGGAATGGTCACCTCCCACTACGCCCACGATCTTTCCCCTGGCGATCAGTTCAGCCGCGGCAGAGTAAACCGCCTCATTGACACGGTCACCCAGGGAATTCACGCGCACAAGCACACGTTTCAATTTCGGTGCCCCGTCAATGTTTCCGCCCCGCCGGATGATGGGCAGGGCCAGCTTTCTTCCCTCCCGGTTCAACCGCAAGATATGAGGGGATTCAGGCATCATGAAGAGGCCAGCCTCATAGATCCGGCCGGCCGAGGCATCATATAAATCCACCTGTTTCGAGGCCTGAAGGATGGCGTCTGGGCCAAGGGCGGTTCCGCCCCCATATGACGTTGTCATCTCCACCGGCACCGGGAGAAGAACGACCTTGCTCTCTTCGAGCGTGTAAGGAAGCCCGTAAATGCCATTTCCAGGACTCGCTGCGGAATTAGGATCAAATTTATTCAGGGCCATGATTTCCATCTGGAACCCAGGGGCGATGCTACACTCCCCTGGACCTTCACGAAAGGTGGCTTGAGAATGGGACAAGAGAGAAAATCAACCGTCGCTGGGAGACCCAGGGGACAGGAGAGTTTCTTCAAAGCAGTCTCTAGAGATTGGCACTCTGGGGTACAGGGAATGGCGGAGAGACAGGGATTCGAACCCTGGTTACCCTTTCGAGTAAACACGCTTTCCAAGCGTGCGCCTTCAGCCACTCGGCCATCTCTCCGTCTCGCGTCAGGCGAGGCAGGAGTGTATCATTGATTCGAAAAGTTCATCAAGACGGAAACTCCGCGCCCTCCCTGTGCCGTTCAGTTTGCTCTGCCGGGATTGTTCCCTCCTTGGGGTTGCCCAGCCAGTGAAATCAAAAGCCATTTCAAGCGGAGGCGATAACTCATCGGCTTTTGATCGCAATCCCCTGAATTTCGAAGTGACCTCCACGAAGCAAGGGTCCGGATCCGAGGAACGCGCGCGCCGGGAGGTTTTCTGAGAAGTAGGGGCGGTAGTTGTCGTTGAATTTATCGTAGAGCGACAAATCCGGGCAGAACACCTGGACGTAGACAAGGTGATCCATGGTCATGTCCGCTTCAGCCAGGGTCGCTTTCATCCCATCCAGCAGGAGTCGAATCTCCTCGTCAACCTCTGCCGGCGGCTTACCGGTTTTTGGATCAATTCCGATCCGGCCGGCCAGGTACAGGGTGTTTCCCACTTGAACCCCATCGCTAAAAGGGGCTTGGGTCGGGCGATTGGGCAGGTTGATCGTACGCCGCCCAACGGCGTGGCGAGCGGGTTTACGTCGATTCAAGGTCTCTTTACGGACCATCTTCTTCTTTCCTCCATGGATGACTGGATTTGAATGAATTGAAGGCCACCCTTTTGACTGGAACTGATCGGCCCCTATACAAAAAATGCTGTCTCCCACCGTTCCAGTTCAGCCTGGTTCCCTGCGCTGACTCAGCACCAAGGGTGTGGCGAGAGATTCTTCTCCCGGGATTCGAGCGGGATGAAACGATGACATTTTACTTGTCCCAGTTCTTCAAGGGGAGGGTTATTTGAGACTCGAGCAGATAACGGCGGTTCGTGTCCGCTCTGGAAAAATTTACCAGTAAGCGGAATGAGGGAGGGCGAGCCTAATGAACGGTTCCAGCATCAGGTATGGAGAGTGATTGTTTTATGGTGATTTGTCCGTCTTTCACCGCGATCAGCCCTTCCTTCTGGAACTGTGTCAGGAAGCGAGTAACCGTCTCACGGGAAGCAACCACCATATTTGCCAGGTCCTTGTGTTTCAGCCTCAAGTTGATCAGGGTCCCCTCTGGTGTCCGGATGCCATGTTTCGAGCTCAATTCTCTGAGCACGTACAGGATCTTCCGCTCGGTGCTAAGCATGGTCAGGGCATGCAGCCGGCTCCAGGAGGTACGGATTTGATCGCACAGGCTTTCGACGATCTTCATAAATATGGCGTGGTTGGCCACAATCCAGTTCACAAAGTCGGTTTTCGACATCGAATAAATCGTGGTTGAGTTGATTGCGGTCACACTGGCTGGTGTGGATTTCCCGTCAATCAGCGACAGCTCCCCAAAAGATTGTCCGGCCCCATGCACGGCAAGTATTTGCTCCCGCCCATCTTCGGTCATCTTCCATACCTTAACCAAGCCGCGCTTAATGACATACATGTACTGTCCCGCTTCTTCTTCGCCGAAGATGATTTGGTCCCGGCCGAATGTACGCTCTTGCATCACAAATCCAATCCGCTCCAACTCTTTTGGATCGAGATTTGCAAACATGGGGCATTTCCGCAACGCCGATATATCGCTTATCATCTTGGGGGCTCCCTAAGCATCCACTTTCATTAATCTTATCGGCATTGAGCGGGAAAACTTTAACAGGAACACGGAAGAGAGAAGCGCAGGAGATTCGGTCTCAGTTGAATTCCGAAACCTGAAATGGAGACGCTGGGACCGAGATTCTCATCGAAGAACCG
>JBAVHJ010000032.1:0-11746 GCA_049685715.1 Terriglobia bacterium
ACCACCAGGTCGATTCCCTGTCTCGAGAAGACATCCGAATAGAATCGGCCCTGCATCGTAAAGCGGGTGCCAAAAAGTCCTACTTTTTTCAACCCCAAGACCTGAGTGGCTTCGCAGACCGCTTCCACAATACTGATTAGCGGGATAGGAGACTGTTGTTGGAGATCGTCAAAGACAATATGGGGAGTGTTGGCAGCCAACAGACCCAAATCTGCTCCCGCATGTGCCAGTTTTTCCAGTTCACCGCGAAAATATCTTGTTACCCCGGCTAGATCATTTGCCCCAATCAAATCCAGCATCTTTTTCAAGTCAATGCTGTTAATAAGTATGGGAGGATAACTGCCATCTGGTTGTTTTTCGCGATATGACGTGATGATGAAACGGTAATAGTCAATGGTTGACTCAGGGCCGATCCCCCCAATAATTCCTATTGTCTTCATGCAAGGGTTCTCCCAACAAAGCCCGGCGATATGCCCGCTTTACGACTATTTCTTGCGGCGGGTGTTGGTCCCAATCATCCCACGAACAATCTTCTGGGCAGATACGAGGCGACCATTTTCCATTCTTAGATTCCTTCTCCGGCGAGGCTTGCCAAAGCCGGGCGCGCAGGCTAGACCCCTAAAGCTCGCGGGCGGAATGGATTTTGCTGACCGACCGCATACGCTTCCCGCATGAGCTCCCCCAGGGCCTTATCAATGTCGGTTGGTTGTCGCAACCGGAAGTGGTGGCCGTAGCCGAGCGGCCCGAAAGACTCAACTCGGCTGAGGCAGGGATGGTGTGCGCGTCTTTTGAGCCACAGGCTTGCATCCAACCCGTTATGTCGAACCACCGCCCCAGCGAACCGGACACGTCCCTGAAGGACAATTCGGGTCTTCTGGGCATAAACTGTGACGGGTCCATAGGCCCTGGCCAACTTCACGAAACGGTCGAACGTTTGTCGGACTACCTTGGGCTTGCCCTTGAAGTGATCGGCCAGCGGATATCGCCCGCAGGAATGCCAGAGATTTTTTGTGACAAAGCTGTGGCCGCATTTCGGGCATCGCCAGAGGGGTTTTTCCAGACGCTCAACCATTCCTGTACCTCGCTCCAGTGGGCGTAACGTCCAGCGTCCAGGTTTTAGGCGCAAACCCCTCCACGACAACTGCGTGTTGAGGCCTCCCATGTTCTCAGAAACGAGGTTGCCCAAGCAGGTTGGCCTTCATGGACCGCCTTTCCGGGCGGATAGAAAAGCCCCCGTAACATAGTTTCCTGAGAATGGAATCCGGGCGAAGATGCCAGCTCGCCCAGGCTAGCGGAGAATCCCCATTCATATCCTTGGCGTCGATGGCTGCACCCGCGTCAAGAAGAAGTTGAATGGTTTCTTCGTTGCCGAAAGCCGCGGCTCGATGAAGCGGAGTTTCCGCTCTCGTTCTGCAGTCCCGCATGAAGCACCCCGTTTCAGCGGACGCCGCTGTCACACGATTCGGCTCCGCGCCATGAGCGAGTAAAACTTTGACGACGAGGTCATGCGCCGAGCGATCGGCTGTGCATATGGCCACGTGCAGCGGTGTTTCGCCTGTATCCGGCGCAGCTCGATTCACATCAGCGCCCTTTTCGATGAGGAACTGGCAGAGTCGCCAGTGGCCATGAAACGCCGCGCCGCTAAGGCCCAGGTCATCGCCAAGCGATTCCAGCGATTCGCCGCTGGCGAGGAGGAATCGTATGGCACTCACATCGCCGTAGTAGGCACACCATTTGATGAGCGACACGCCCTCCCTGTCCGTGGAAGTCGCGGCATGACCTCCTGCCAGATATTCGAATACCAGGTCCGTACGCCCATCACGGATTCGCTCAAGCATCGGTCACCTCATTTCGGGGGGTTGTGTGAAGGCCTAACGTCTGGCTCATCACCTGCGAACTGGGTAAGGATAGCGCCCGAGCAACAAAACTTATGCCGGTCCATTCGTCAGATGGTTGCGCACCTTCGGTTGCCACTTCTTTCTTCAGCGTGTCTTTGCCACGACCATCAGGCGCCGACCTTCTTCGTCGATGAACTCCGGGCGCGTCGCCTTGACGCCACCTTCGGGCGTTCGCCTTTTCGTTTGACCCGATAGAGCAAGTAGACGCAACCGTTCTTGAGTACCTTGCTGTCCTTCAGCTCCAGGTCAACCTGACGCAGCATGCGTCCGAACATAGGAATGCCCGATCCGAGAAGCACGGGATGAATGTTGAGCCCAATCTCATCGATAAGGCCGGCTTCGAGCAGAGAGTTGGCCAGGACCCTACCTCCCATAACGCAGACGCCCTTGCCGTTTCCGGCCTTGAGTCTGCGGACGTACTCCACGGCATCGTCCGACACCAGAACAACCTTCGGGTTGGGACTCATCTTTAGTGTACGCGAGAAGACAATATTCTCTACGCCGGGGTAAGAGGGTGTGCCACTCTTTCTGGCGACGTCATAGGTTCTGCGGCCCATGATGACTGTGTCAATTGTCTTCCAGAATCTGGCCGTGATGGCACTGACTTCTGATGTCCACTTGAGCCAGTCGACTGCATCGTCGGCCCGCGCAACGAAGTTGTCGAGACTATTGGCGACCCCGAAGGTGACCTTGCGCATTCAACACCTCCTCCCGCAAAAACGCACCCCCAGGCAGATTGACAGCCCAAGGTGGAGCGGCCGCTCTACTTGGGTTTCGAGTCAGTAAGACGCACATTCTTGACGATCCTGCGGAATATCCAGCGATAGCCCTCGCAGTCCATAACGGCATAGGAGCGATCGCCCCAAAACTTGTCTTCAGGAGGATTGAGTATCGTCGCACCTGCGGCCTTGGCTTGTGCGTAGTGGCGGTCGACGTCGTCTACATAACAGAATAGCTCAATCGAGAGGCCACCCAGCTCCCGTGGGCTTTGCACGCCCTCATGGGAAGGCCCGATGGCGAACAGGGTTTCCCCATTCAACGCAATTTCAGAGTAAACGACCTTGCCGCCGGGAGCGAAGCGTCCAGTTTCCTCAAACCCGAAGGCTCGGCAGAGAAACTCGATCGCAGCGGGTGCATCCTGGTACGCCAGGCGCGGCATCAAGCGCTGGGTGTTTTCAGGGGGACTCATTACCATGTCCGATTACCTCGGAATTCCAAAACAGGGAGGACGAATCTTACCCGCCCGCCCTCCTATCTCACGCTACCTAACGCTCGGCATCAGCGGCGACCGCGCCCGTCTGCATCAACGGATTGTTGAGCGCCATGGGCGGTCCGGCTCACTCTGCGAGGGCACTGCGCTTGGCACCATAATAGAAAAGAATGTCGAGATTGCCCGGAGCAAGGGCCAGCAATCTCAGCAGCAGCGCAACCTGCCCCCGATGATGAACCCCATGATTGGCTGCGTGCTGCATCAGCTCACCTAATGCCATGGAGCGTTTTTCGCCCCGAGGATTCACGAATTCCACGTTGCGAGCCAGGTCGTCGTTCTTCAGCTTGGCCAAGAACTCGAGCATATGCGCCTCGACTTTGCTCCAGGCCAGCATGAGAGGATCGAGCGTTGGGAAATCGTCAGGATTGAGGCGCGGGCCACGCTTCGGTCCGCCGCAACAATCGAGCCAGCCGGCCTCAGCACTCAGGACATGAACCATCGTGTTTCTGATGGATCCATGGCCTCCCGCGACAGCCCGTGTGAATTGTTCAGGGGTAAGCCGCGAAATCACTTCGAAGAGTTTCTTGTTGGCCCAGTAACCATAGTCGTAAAGAACTTCCAGATCCTTGACAGTCATCTGATTCTCGCCTTCTGCCTCGTCTCAACTGGAGCCATCGTGTTGTCCGCCTAACGCCTGGCGCGTCAGCCTTCCAGCGCGCTCTTGCTTTTTGCGCCTGGCGGGTGCACGCGCGGATTAGGCGGCCTGATACGTGGTCACGGGGGTGGAAACTTGGTTAGGAGTGGAAAGGCGCCGTCGTTTTCCCAAAACCCCGACTCAGCGCGGGCGCGCCTCACCCAGGTCGTCCCGTTGTAGTGATAACGCTCGAACGTAACCAAGAAGGGCATATCTGCTGAGTCGGGAGCAGCTTTCTCGAAGTCTGGCCTGCACTTCACCTGGAGGATGTCTCTGCTGCCAGCACTCGGTGGCAGGACCTCCCACCTGGTCTTGAGAGATGACATAAGCGAAACGGTGTCAGCATGACCTGTGCCCTCATCGGTGGCAGTGAGCCAGTGGAAGGCGCTGTGCCGGACCTCTGCAAGAAGCGTGACCGGTCCAGAGTAGGACCCGAAGCCGGCACTCAAATCATTCGTAATGAAGTATGTGTTGCGGCCATCGCCATAGAGTTGTCTTGAAGTGAGTTCTCCTAACTCACGCTCCAAGAGGTGCTGGTATATCACCCGCCCGTCGTTGCCGACGAGGCGGACCATTGCGCGTCGCAGTGGGACATGGGCTACGGAGGCGCAGAAAGTCCGCCGCGGAGGCTCGCCACCGTTGTCGCAGGCGAGTTCGATAGGCGAGCCCCACAGCTCTCGCCTGATCTCCGAGCTCAGTCGTTCGTCCTCCAGCAACTCGAGGCGACCGTTGATACCGGAGAGGCGTTCCGTTAGCGCCATGGAAGCTCGAATCGCGTACCCCCGCGGCAAGTCCTGCGTCTGAGCTGCGCTACTCGGATCAGGCGTGAGGGGAGCTGCGTCAGCCGTGGCGTATAGCACTAGGAGACAACACAGGATACCAGTTGGTCGCATAAGCCTTCTAAGGCCGTCCAACGCTGGAGTTGAGCTGCAACCGAAATTGGCCGACTTCAGGCCGATAGGGCGCGATAGTTGCTGACCTTGAAACCCCCATGGGGTCCGGATCCGACCCACCTGGCGCACCCGGCGCAGCTCATCGCTCGGGAGCAACCATCGTGCCCGGATCGGTGGTCGGCTTCTACGAGCTGTCAGGCAGGTTGCCCAGTTGTCTGGAACCATCACGAATGAACAAGTCCACGAGCGTGCCACTGCACATCACGCGCCATCACCAAGAGCGGGAACATCTCTTACCGTCATCCTTCGGTGCAGGCAGCCTGGTCTTATCGGTTCAACCCCGCCGTGATCGAGACCGTGTCTTATCTTCTCCGGTACACATCGGTGCTCAGGTACTTAAGGCCAGAGTCGGCCATGAGGGTGACCACCTTGGCCTCTGGCCCGAGCCGCTCTGCGACCCGAATCGCGGCGACGACGTTCGCTCCGCAAGACGTCCCCGCGAACAGGGCCTCTTCCCGCGCGATGCGCCTCGCCATGTCCTTCGCGTCGTCTGTTTTGACCGGCAGGATTTCGTCCACGAGAGTCGGCTCCCAGAGTGGAGGAGTGAAGCCAACCCCAACTCCTTCGATCTTGTGAGGCCCTGCCTTCCCTCCCAGCAACACGGAGGATTCTGCGGGTTCGACGGCGACGATCTTGATGCTCGGTTTGTACCGCTTCAGCACCGTGGCGACCCCACGCGAAGAAGCCGCCGTACCCACGCAATGAACGAAGGCATCGATCTCCCCCTTCGTTTGACTCCAGATCTCCTCGCCCAGCGAGTAATAGCCCGCGATGCTGTCATGGTTGTTGAGCTGGTCGCTCCAGTAGGTGTGGGGCGCTTGGCTCAACACACGGGCGGCCTCGATCATGTCCAGGATCAGCTTCTTGGTGGTGAGACCTCCCTCGCTCGGGACGAGCGTCAGCTCAGCACCCAGCGCCGCCATGTGATCCAGCTTCTCCTGGCTGAACGCATCGGAGCTGACGATCTGGATACGGTAGCCTTTGGCGGCGCAGACCAATGCAAGCGATGTCCCAGTGCTGCCACCCGTGTACTCGACGACGGTGTCTCCGGGCTTCAATCGACCGTCCTTCTCCGCCCGCGAAATCACGGCCTGTGCCATCCGGTCTTTGACGCTGCCGGTGGGGTTCTCCCACTCGAGCTTCACGAAGATGTCCCCACAATTGGGTGGAACGACCTTGCGAAGTCGAACTATCGATGTGTTTCCAATGGCATGGAGAATGTCCATGGGTTGAGCTCTCCCTTACTGGCTGGTCCCCTCGACGTGCGCATTCTGCTATGCACGTAGCTCGGTGCAAACAAAGGTGCCTCTCGAGTGGTCAAACTGTACCATGGAGAGGTTGAGGTTCATTCGACAAGGCCTATTGTACCCTTTCTTGGAGAGGGTCCTCTCACCCTGCTCGACGTGTTCTCGTGACTCGACGTCCACTGAATCCGGAAGACGACTTCTGAATCGTTCGCCTAACGGTGCGATTGACCGGCGGGGAGCGTGAATCACGGTCAACTCCAACCGCGTGTTAGGTAGCAGCGTCACGAGGACGCCTCCTTGGCTCTCGAGGACCAATGCCACAAGCCAAAGACGACTTCTTTAGGCAAGGCATGGCCGAGCTCGCGGGCCAGCAGGCAGATTTGACCGCGATGGTGAGCGTCGTGCGCGAGGAAGTAGCCGAGGAAATGCATGACGTCAGGGGGAAAACCGGCCACTTTGCCGCCTGCTGCTAAACCGAGCTCCAGGATGCGGGCAAGCGCGGCATGGCTTTCGCGAAGCGCGGCAATCGCTTCGGGACGAGTCGCTCGCCGCCGATCGAGGCTCGGAGGCGGCTGGACACCCAGCTTGCGACCGAGCACCTTGATCCACATACACCGAACGTTGTGGAGGTGGACGACGAGCGCGCCGATGGTTTTCGCTGCCCCCGGCACCTTCGCGGACCATAACTCATCGCTCAGGTTCTCGACAAGGAAGATGTCGATGCGATTATTTGTCGCAAAGGTGCGCCTGGCTGCCTGGGCGAGATCGACGCCACCGGTTCGGCGTGGCATAGGCTGGCTCCTTCCCGAGTGTGGCTTGACGCTGACACTGCTGGTGCAATGAAACGGTGAGGATCAGGCGCTCCGCGTAGCGAGGCGGAGTCGCCCGCACCCGGTGGTGTGCGGACCTACTCAATGTCTTGTTTATGGTCTCGCCACCGCTTTCTTCCTCGTCATCAAACTACGCGGGCTTTCTTCCGATGCCACAGATCCAACCTTTGTCGTATTCCTCAATAATCTGGACATCCGAATAACCGGCCCTTGAAAAGAGTTCGCTATGCTCCTTACCACTCAGTAGCGCCATATTCGTGAATTCTACAATCTTTTCTGCATACCTTTGAATACGGTTGTCGGCTTTCTCCGCTTTGTAGATTTCCGCGATGATGATGAGCTTGCCACCGGGTTTCAGAACGCGCAAGACCTCTCGCATGTCAGAGGGCAGGTCAGGCCACCAAAAGTGTGTTTCCACCGCCGTGACGAGATCGAACATGTCGTCGGAAAACGGCAAGTGAGACACAGAGCCTTGTCGGATCTCGACGCGGCCCGTCTCGATCCATCGCTCGTTTGTTCTCTGGGCTGCCGCGACACTCTCCTCAGAATGATCGATGCCATAAACATTACCCTGCGTAGCGATGGCGGCCAGCTTGCGTACGGTCCTACCTCCCCCGCAGCCCACGTCGAGAATCGTGTCGTGCTTCTCTATCGAAACATGCTGTAATCCCCAGTCAGTCACTTTGGAATGCCGAATGTTCATTGTCCACAAAACGAATCGGCCGGGCCATCCAGTCGGTTTTCGGCATTGATTGAACAGATTCAACCCGGTGCTCATGATTTGTCTCCGCTACTATGTATTGATCGTCTCCCAAACGCCAATCGCGTCGGCATGAGATTCGAACTTGCTACTTCTCTCAGCCCCAGCCGCTTGTTAGTCGTCGGCCCTGATGCGGTCAGATGAGAAGTGGGAGATAACGCTCATGCAGCAATCGTATATGGTGCAACTCGTGACCTGCCATATGAAACGCCAATCCGCGCGGCGTTGCTGGATACCCGTTCACTTCACCCGTGCGCGTCCAGCGAGCTGGCGAGAGCCCACGGAAGAGCGCTAAGGAAGCCGCCCGCACCGCATGGTAGTCGGATAAGATCTCTCCCCACGAACGCTGCTCGGCATCTCCATTAGCCGCGTATACGTTTTCGTCGAATCCCGGGAGGGGCAGAGTCTCGCCGCGAGCGAGGCAAAACGCCCGATAGGCAAAGACCCGCTCGTCGTCGACTACATGCCCAACGACATCCTTCACGGTCCATTTGGTTGGGGCATACCGTAGACCCGTTAGGCGGTCTTCGGGAAGAGCGTGCAAAAATGTGAGGGTCTGCTCTGCGATACGCTCCAACACGATCACTGCATCCGAACCTTCAACCAGGTCGATGTCGGCCTGCGCATATGGTGCATATTCACCTGGGACGGGGCGGCCCGAGGGGTCATGAGAAACTCCAGTCATCAGATACCTCCAGAATGGCACAATAGATTGACCATGGCAGCCCCGCCGAGTGTCTTGCTGCAGGGCAGATTTCGCTCAAAGCACATCGTCATAACTGGTTTTAAAGAGGCAGAGCTTACGCCGCGGTGAAAGTAGAGTCAAGTTCGTGTACATTGATGAAGTAGACGCGTAGATACGGCGAGACGATGAGACTTTATCTTGACTGCTCGTCATGCTTTCATCCAACCTTGTGCCCCTCTACATCCTGAGCCACACGAGAATTCGAGTCTTTCGACCTCCTTTACTGATACGTTCTAATCATTCATTCTTTCGCCCCGCTGGGGCTCCATCCTTTACGCGGGCCACTATCCCACGGCTGGCGCCGTAGGCTAAAGATCCGGCGCCCGCAAGCGGGGCTCTGGCACTTCCCCTCCGCCTCAACGCATCCTTGCCCCGTAAAGAACACAGGGCTTCAACCCATAAGGTTGCCACTAGCGCAAGGCTGACGGCGTGGGCTAGAGAGCCGACCGCGCCGCAAGCGGGGCTCCAATGTCTTGTGGTCGCCCCCCCAAGGGTTGGCCGCCGTCAATGCATAAGCGAAAAAGGGGCCATCGGCTGTGTGCGCTAACGTCGATAAATGGTATCCTCTCCATTGACCCCTTGCGATGAATCGGCTGTCAAGTTCCAGGCCGGCGTCAGCGAGGCTAGGAAGGAGACTACATTGTGTTTGTGTTGAGCCAATTCAGAGCATTGTTTTTCAGCAGAACATTGAGCTTGATCGCTGTAACAGCATTGGTCCTTTTGACGGGATACACGATGAGCACAGCAGGGACGCCACGGCCGAGCGGCCCAAGCTCCGGACTAAAAACTCCGAGCGCGCAAGATGCTTCCGGAGATCCATGGTCCGCCAACCAACTCATCGCACCCGAGGAGTTAGCAAAGCTGATCTTGAGCCGCGACATACCTCTCGTGCTCCATATCGGAGTCCCTGTTTTATTTCGGAACGGCCATATTCCAGGGTCGAAGTATGTTGGGCAAGCCTCCACATCTGCTGGCTTGGAGGAATTAAGCAAGCTGGCTCGCGAACTTCCGCGGAACGGCGAAGTAGTTCTCTATTGTGGGTGTTGCCCCTGGAAAGATTGCCCCAACATCCGGCCTGCATTCAGGGTCCTCCAGCAGATGAAATTTACAAAGGTCCGAGCTTTGTATCTTGTGAATAACTTTGGAGAGGATTGGATTAAGCGAGGCCTTCCTGTTGAAAAATGAGAATTGCCCCGTGGCGGGAGTGACATGATTCCATGATCACATTTGCTTTGAGCCCTGCCGGTAGGGCCTGATACAGTTTTTTTCTCTCAAGAATGGCGGGGCAAGACATCGGGCCTGAAGCGGCTGCCTACGAAGCTTGATGAGGTACCCGACAATTATTTGACCGACGAGCTCTTAACCGGCGAGGAGCCTCCGACTCAAATCCACCCAGACAAGGACGACTTAAGATGCCTCATCTTTTTGATCCCCTCAGCCTGCGAGAGGTGACACTTCCCAACCGTATTGCGGTGTCATCGATGTGCCAGTACTCCAGCCCCGATGGATTTGCAACGGATTGGCATTTTGTACATCTCGGGAGCCGCGCGGTTGGTGGAGCGGGCCTGGTAATGACCGAGGCCGCTGCCATCTCACCCGAAGGGAGGATCAGCCCACAAGACCTGGGGATCTGGAGCGACGATCATATCGCACCACTCGCCCACATCGTTGAGTTCATTCATTTGCAAGGGAGTGTCGCGGGAATTCAACTGGCTCATGCGGGTCGTAAGGCAAGTACGCTGAGACCGTGGGAAGGCCACACCGCAATCCCCGAAACGGAAGGCGGCTGGCGAGTCCTCGCCCCGAGCGCATTACCCTTTGCCCAAGGCTACGCTATCCCGGAGGCACTTTCCGAGGATGGCATTCACCAGGCGGTTGAGGACTTTTCCACCACAGCAGGTCGTGCATTGAAGGCAGGATTTCGAGTAGTAGAGATTCACGCTGCCCATGGCTACCTTCTTCACCAGTTCCTTTCACCTCTCAGCAACCAGAGAAGCGACCGCTATGGCGGGTCCTTTGAAAACCGAATTCGTTTGACCCTTGAAGTTGTCGCAGCGGTGCGAAAAACCTGGCCTCAGAATCTCCCGCTGTTTGTCCGGATCTCAGCGACAGATTGGGTCGAAGGCGGATGGGACCTTGAGCAATCGGTTGAACTGGTTCGACGTCTCAAGAAAGCGGCCGTCGATCTGGTGGATTGCTCTTCGGGAGGCAGTTCGCCCACTGCTCAAATCCCATTGGGTCCCGGCTATCAGGTCCCATTTGCCGAACGCATCCGTAAGGAAACGGAAATTCCAACGGGAGCAGTCGGCATGATAACCGCACCGGCCCAGGCGGATTACATCATCCGGAGCGGTCAAGCGGATATTGTGCTGCTGGCGAGGGAGATGTTGCGCAACCCTTACTGGCCTTTGGCTGCCGCACGTGAGCTTGGCCATCCGCTGCCTTGGCCCGCACAATATCTCCGCGCGGCCCCCACGGGGACCCTTCCTCGAGCATGAGGACCCCCTTACTAAAGTGCAGAGAGTGACCAGAGGGAGTTCCCTGCTCTCTACTCTGCACGGAGGAGCAATAAGGCTGCAGGTCAATTACCCAGGCAGCTGCATGTGAAAATATCTAGAGATAATTGGTGTGCTATGATCTTATCTCACAAGATCGCCCCTGCTCAGGTCCCTTTTGTGAAAGAAACACAACTCACAATCAATCAGTCCAATCAATGTCAAGTCATTGGAGCTGAGTAGTATAGCAGGATTTTCCCCTGGAAGGGTTTATGAAATTATATTTGTGATAATAATCACTTGCTCTTGGAATTGAATCATGTAAAATATCCCCTTGTTCGGTGGCTCTAATCCGCTGCGAGCCGTCAAATTCCCTCCGAACGGCAATTCAACCTCATCTCCCTTAGAGACGCCAGAACCCGGAAGTTTGATCATACCGAAGCACATGAACAATCGAAGCACCCCATCGACCGACCAACCGACTGGAGAAGACCACTTTAGTTTATTGGGTCGCGCCAACACGAGGCACCCAAGGCACAGGAATGCCTCGTTTGAAGCGCATCACGCCTCACAGGGAGTATTCAGCTCTCGTGAGTACGATTTCCTCTTGGTTGCCTGCGAGGGAAACATCCTTCATGGAATGCAGCGATGAGCAAGATTCTAGTCATTGGTTACGGAAACACACTGCGCGGTGACGATGGCGCCGGCCCTCGTGTCGCTGAGATGATCGCCCGTCGTTTCCCGCAGGTCGATAGCCTTGTCCTCCATGAGTTGCAGCCGGAATTGGCAGAAGCCGTTTCCGGTTACGAAGAGGTTATTTTTGTCGATGCGCATGTCCTCCAAAAAACGCTCATGGTGAAAGAACTCAGGGGGGACTACGTTTCACGACCCGCCGATTCCTACTCCCACTCGCC
>JBAVHJ010000033.1:0-11914 GCA_049685715.1 Terriglobia bacterium
CACCCCCGGGTCTTCCACCACCGCTACCGCCAGGGCGCCCTGCAAAGGGACGCGGGCGGGCTTCATTCACGGACAATGCCCTGCCTTTCAGGTCGGAGCCATTCAAGGCGGTAATAGCAGCCTGGGCTTCTGCCTGATTGGGCATTTCCACGAAACCAAACCCTCTCGGTTCGCCACTGAACTTGTCCCTGATGATGTTGACCGTTTCGATCTGCCCGAAGGACTGGAAAGCCTGACGTATATCCTCCTCGCTGGCGTCTCGAGATAAATTACCCACGTAGATGTTCACAATGATCTCCTTATTGGTTTGAGCCGTACTGCTCGAGTTAGGTTCAAATGTGAATCGCAGCGCCGCGGAATCTCGGTTAGTTCAAACCTCTCCGCAACGGATCGCTTTCTTCGAGTGAGTGGATCGAAGCGCTTACGTGGGTTGACTCGGTAGCAAGGAGACCCCATGAACCCAGAAGGCACGCCGATACCAGGGAAAACGAAACTCAGGACAAATTCAGATTTTTAAATCCTCGTGAATGATGGCTCCCGTCACAAACGATTAACGAGGTGTCGGAGACCAATTGTCATTCTCCGGCGATGCATGCCCGCTCTCGGCCAGCCCTCAGGCCACAGTATTCTCCGATAAAAGGTAGCGTCGCCCCCTAGGGCAGACGATCATTATCAGTATACGCTACCTGGAGATTACAAGCCAATCATTTTAGTCGGGTTCAGAGATTCACACGAGGGAACCTATGGGTATACGGCACGCGGCGAAGGGTGCTGTCCGGCTTTCATGAGGAAGCGGGCTGCGGAGGTTCTTCTTGTGTAATTATCGTCAAAGTAATCTGAACACGGATTCCGAAGTTTGAGGCTATGAAGTGAGTCCAGGAAAAGGTCGGAATCCGCTTTCTAGGCCCTCTGGGCCCAAGCGGTCAACCGATGGTACGTCGGCGCCAAAGCAGAACCCCCAGCACAATCCATACTGCCAGCGCCATGTACTCGTAACGGTGGAAGCTTCCGGGAATAAACGGGAGCACCTTCATGATGATCAGAATCCCAGCCACGACGAGTCCGGTGTATCCGATCATCCGTCCTCGATAAGAGGGGGGTCCGACCGCGCCCCGGAGATAGGCAAGGCAGGTCGCAAACCAACCCACGGCCGAAGTGAGCGAGCCCACTTCTGAGATGGGAACGAGGACGGCTTGTCCCAGGAAGGAGGCGATCGCCGTGAGCCCTCCCACAAAGACGATGGACACGGCAGGGGTGCGGAATCGTGCATGCACCCGGCTCAAATGCTCGTCGAGCATGGATCGTCGCCCCATGGCAAAGAGCAGTCTCGTCGAGGTCAGAAAGTTCCCATTGAAGACCTTGAGCAAAGAGAGCAACACGCCGAACATAATCAATTGCACCAGGAAGTGCGATCCAAAGGCCCGCTCAAAAGCCACCGCCGTCGCAAATCGCTCATGGGTCAAACTCATCCAGGGTTGAACCATCGACACCACCGCGATCACCCCCACATAAAAAACAATGCCCGCCCCCAATGCCAGAAAGATGACGCGGACAAAGTGTCTTGACTCGAAATCAACGGCCGCCTCCTCCGAAGCCTTCGGCGCCGATTCGAAACCGGTCATGAAATACGGGACAATTTGAAGAACCATCAGGGTTGAAATTAATCCGCCGGCCATCCCTCGGCTATCGGCAAACGGCGGCAGGAGGTTGTGGATGCTCCCCCGACTCCAACCGAGTGCCGAAAATATGATAAAGATGGCAAGCAGGCCGAAGGTCGTCACATTCTGAAACGCGGCGCTCACTTGAACTCCCCGGTAATTCACGACCGTTATGATTGCGGTGAGGACAAGCCCGGCGATCAGGTGGGGGAGGAAAACGGGATATCCGCCAACGCGGTACAGCTCCATCACATTCATCCCGGGAAAAACGTAGGAGGCGACACGGCCGAAAGCCACCGCTTCGTAAGGGCAAACGATCAGGTAAGCCAGGGTCATCGCCCAACCCGTGGAAAAGCTGACGTATTGAGGGAACACGGCGGCCGTATAAGCGACCTCACTTCCGGCGTCGGGCATGCGTTCCGTGAGTCGCCCGTAGACGTACCCGATCGGGACGAGCGCAAGACCGCCGATCAGGAAGCCCAGCATCGCGCCCACCGCTCCCCCGCGCGCCAGCCAGTCGTCGATCACCACCATCCACCCCACACCGACCATTGACCCGAAGGCGAGCGTGAAATATTCCTTCGCGTGGAGGACATGACGGAGTGTAGGCTTCGTGTCTTTCGTCGGGCGAGCGGTCATTCGATTATCGCAAGACACCACTGAGGCACTGAAGCCGCGGAGGCGTGAGATGGTTTAAACCCTTCCAACCCCTTCCCCTCAAGGCTCCCAGTTGTCTTCGGATTGATTTCCGCGTTTCCGTCCTCTCCCAGGTCTAGCAGATTCGTTTCTTCACTTTCGCCAAAATGAGACTATGGCGCACGAAAGCGCGCGGTAAATTACTAGCTCGATTTCGTGAGTACCAGAGCTTTTTCAAACTGCTCCACTCGATATTGATTGCCTTTCTTCGAGACGCGGTGTCCCTCCGCCTTCAGTTTCGAGATTTGGCGTTTGGTTCCCCCCGGATACTTCGCGTTAATCGTCCCTCCTGACTTTAACGTCCGCCAATAAGGGGTGATAGTCCTCTTCCCTTTGGCGATTGACTCTTCCGCCGCATGGGCGGCAATCCAGGCAAAGATGCCTGTGGTCATCGGGCAGCCAATCGTGGCGCCGTGTTTGCGGGCGAGAACAGCGCGAATTTCATTGAGGGTAATCAATTTGCCCCGCGGCACTCTCTTCATGATTTCGTCCACCTCCGCGGGCGCCGGAATCACCAGCGTTCCGGAACCCCACTTCTTTCTCATCTTCTCAGGGATGACTACCACCTTTGGCAAATCTTTACTGTCGGTGAGTTTTTCTCTCCATGTTTTCCGGGGTTTCATAGCAAATCTCCTGAGTGAGCGATTCTTAAGCCAACTATGTACTCAAAGATAAAAACAAGTCCCTCTCGATCGAAGCAAGAAGAACCCCGTCTGTGCTCATAAGGTGACGAAAAATACCCCCAGCGGGAGCTGGGGGATTTTTCCATTTCAGCCTACAAGAACAGGCCCCTCCACTCCACAAACCATTCACTATTTCGGTTTCCCTACCGATTGGGCAAGGATGATCCTTTGCTCCGGTCTGAGCTTCATGGTCTTGGCCAGGGCGGCACGATCAACAGAACCCCGGACGACGGTCGCCAGCTTTTCCGACGTGCAGAACAAATAAACGTTCTGGCTGATGAACCCGGTGTCGGCAGCGGTATAGAGTGTTGTATCTTCCGAGGACGCCCGCTTCGTTCGAGCGAGGTCCGCCACATAGATGAGATTGACCGGGGCATCCTTGACAAACGCTTGAGTTCCCGTCATCGCGCGCACATCGTCCTTTAAGAGGGGCACCAACAGTTGCTTCTTCGCATCATAAAGAAAAAGCCCGTCCGCCATCGCAACGTAGATATCGATTTCCTGCCAATTGACTGCAGAGGGTGCCGTCCGCCCCCCTATGGCGGGACGGTTGATACCGAACGCAGCCCAAAGCAGATTGGAGATGACTTGCATCGGTAGTTTTTCGGGGCTGAAGGTGCGGGTGGTATGTCGCTCATTAAGAACTTGCATGAGCGGGCGCCCGCCGTCCATCTGGGGTGTCGGCAGTTCGATGGGCTTGAGTTCCTGGGCCGGAGCCACAGAGAAAGAAAGTAACAAGCCAATCAGAGCAATCCCTTTCAAGATCGAAGCTTTAATTTTCATGAGGGCCTCCATTTCAAATTAAGCTGTAAACAGAATGAAATCCTCTTCAGGATGACTGGGCTTCATACGGCCTCAAGCGGGTGACGAAGCTGGGGTTTCGATGTCGACAACAATCAATGTCAGATCATCGTCTAATGTTTCTCCGGCCCGCTTGCCCGACCACTGGAAGAGCCGTTCAAGCAGGGCATCCGCAAAGCGTCCCGGCGAGCGGTGTTCCTGGGCTCCAAGGAACCGTTTGAGGCGCTCTTCTCCAAAAAATTCACTGGAGGAGTTGGTAGCCTCAAGAATTCCATCCGTGTAAAGCACAATTCGATCGCCAGGACCAAGGTCCAACTCGGTATTCAAATAGTCTGCCTCCGGAAACTGTCCCATGATGAGACCGTTTTCAGAAAGCTCGCAAATTCTATTTTCCGACCTTTTCAGCACCAGGGGCGAGGGGTGACCGGCCCCGGCGTATACGAGTTTTCGTTTACCCATATCCAGGAACAGGTACCCCGCAGTGATAAACTCGCGCTCGAATTTCCCGCAGAAGATTTGATTCATCCCCGTGAGCACGCGGGCTGGGTCTGAGGCCTGGGGAGCCTGTGAAGCAAACGATACCTTGACCATGGAGGCGATCAGGGCGGCGGGCACCCCGTGTCCCGACACGTCAGACACCAGGATCCCCATTCCCCTCCCGTCCACAACCAAGAAATCGTAAAAATCACCGGCCACGGCCGCCATGGGAAGATAGCGAGCCGCCACGTGAATGCCCGGGACCTTCGGCAATTGTTGCGGCAGGATGGAAGATTGGATGCGACGAGCCGTGGCCATTTCCTGTTCGATGGCAAGCAGTTGTTTTTCGTTCGTGAAGAAGCGATGGGCCACCACGTAGCCGAGAAAACCAATGAAAATCAGGAGGCCGATCGGCTCTGCGGTCCAGCGCCAGGGCAGAAGGCCCCTTTGGACAAGATTTGCATTCAAAATAAAAATCATGAAAATCGTCACACCCGCCCAAAACATCTTCAACTCTCCGGCCAGCCGGGGAACCATGTGGAAAAGGTTCCCGAAGATCACGACGATTATCAAGATGACGAGGGCGTTGTTCCATCCCCCAGCCTCCCATGGATTGTGTCGAAAGCCGCTGAGGGGAATGGCCACGACCGCATAGAGCCCCTGCACCTGCCACAGTCGGCGGATAGAGGACTTCCAGCCCCGTCCCATAAACTGCTCCAAGAACACCACAAACGGGACCGGAATGAAATAAGTAATGAACGCGGTTATATAAACCCACAAAATGGGCGGCACATCAAAAAGAAGCGGTGTGGTCCCGGAACTCGAAAACAATCGCACTCCATAAAGCACCCCGCACAGGCCAAACGAGACGAGCGAAAGATCTTTGAATCTCCGCCGCAACCCGGCCAGGATCAACACGGCAACGCCCACCGATACGAACAGCACCGCAAGCAGGATCTGGCCCACATCCGCACGCAACTGGGCTCTCAGGTCAATTGGAATCGGAGGCTGTAAGAAGAAGCCAAACGAAAGAATTAAAGAGACTAACATCATTGCAGAACGGTAGTTAAGACGCCGGTTGAATGAAGATCAAATTCTCAGTCCTGATCTGTCGAGCACAAATTCTCCAGGATCCCGGACTCTTTCAAGCGCTCCCTGGGACGCCTTACCCAGGTTTGATGACTAACGCCGCTTCTTAAAAAAATCGGCAACGCCAACGGTCAGTCCGGCCACGGCTCCCACTCGTGGAGAACCGCGCGTGAAGCCGGTTCGTATGCCCGCATCCAGGACAAGGCGCCGGTTCACCTGGTAAGTCACCACGCCGAGCCCAAACAAGGCTCCCGGCTGATCGTCATTCCGGCTGAAGCCGCTGAGTTCCGCACCGAGGCCGAACTTCCGGCTGACGTTGTAGGAAGCGGCCAGGGCAGCTTGCCCACTGGAAGCCAAACCGGGTTTCCCCGGCCGGCCTGCCAACAGATAGATGGCATTGAAATCCACTGTGGCTTCGCCAATTTTCTTGCTGACATATCCGATGAAATTATGATCAACCCGTCCCGTCCCCAGCCCCTCGGCACTGCTGGCGGTCGGCAATTTGATGTAATATGCGAAGGCAATCCCAGGACGCGAATGGGATTCATGCTCTACAACTCCCTGGATGCCGATCTGGGTGTCCCCGAGGCTGGTCATCCTCAACCCGTCCGAATTAACCTGAGAAATCACGTTATCGCTGTCGAGCTCCAACAGGATTCTCCGGCTGGCCGCGAACCGTATCGCCATTGGCGTATCCAATTCACTGCGTATTCCTCGAGCATGGAAATTTGAGTTGTAGCCATACTCCAGTTGCAGCACGCCCGGCTGCTGGAACTCTGCGGGATTTGAAACGGTTGGGCGAGCAGGGACGATGAAGTCCTGCTCTTCCCCTGTATCGTCTTTAGGATCGCTCTTGTCTTTGGATGCTTCCTCAGGTTTCCCTTGGCCCCGAGATTCGGGAGTCTGACCCAACCCCCGGACAGGCGCCATCGAAGCGAGAAGCAGGATCCCTATCCAAAGAACATGTCGAGAGATGACACCAGCACAAAAGTTTGAAATAGAAGAGTCCGAGAAGACGCTGGATGGTTGACGGTAGGGGCGTCCGTCGCTGCGGACGCCAACGAAAGAATTCATGCATGCTCCCGTCACAAGGTCAACGCCGTTTGTATGAGTCAACTGCCTCCCCCGCAGATGCAGAAGCTGCATGAACACCTATTTGAGCTATTGACTGGGCGATGATTCTCGTTCCAGTCACTTCATGATTTCTTCACTCAAAGCCTTCTTCGTCGCTGCCAGGAGCGCTTCGGGCCCCACCGGCGCCCCGGTCGCCTGCTTCATCCAAAGATCAGGGGCAATACTGCCGATGGTCGCCATCCGTTCAAATTCAGCTCCAAGATTTCCCCCCTTTGCCATTTGCTCCTCAATCTGGAAGGAGATCATATGTCCCATGGGATAATCGGGAAGATAGAGAAAAGAATCGATCATGTGCGAATAGATCCCTAGCAGGACCACATCCCGAGTTTTGAAAACCGGGGCATAATACAGGTTCCAGATGTCTTTCGAGATTTGCACCGTGGCTTCTTTTAATTCCGCCGGGGTCCCCTGGGGATGGTCATACATCCAGTGCCACACCGCCATATCAATCAGCGCGACCCCGGCGATTTCATAGGTTCCCCAAAAGTCGTTGAGGGTCTTCATCGCCTGGCTCTTCGCATCGGGCTTGGCCAGACCCAGCAACTCCAGGTCATGCCCCTGAAAGACAAAGGCCAGTGCCTCCGTGAAAGCGGTGTTGGGAACGCCCTGAAGCAGGTAATGGTCGATGTTATTCATGGAGAAGGTCTGTTCGATGTTGTGGCCCATCTCATGGACGGCGATGTTGTATCCCTTGTAGTTCATTCCCGTCTTTTCAACCCGGGTGCGCAAATGGGCTTTTTCCGTGCGCATGCCGGCGCCCATGGCGTGGCCTGATCCTCGCGCCGGATCGACGATGATGTTATTCGCCAGATAACCGGCTCGATCTTTTGAAAACCCAAGTTTCATCAAGAGGTTCGGAATATCTTTCTGGTACGCTTCAGCAGTGGGATATTTCCCCGCCACGATTTCGTCAAGCTGCGCCTCCGTGTATGCGCCCCGCGGCCGGAACCCGTTATACCAAACATCAAAAGGTTCCAGCGGCCTGCCCAGACGCGATTCGATGAGTCGGGCCACCTGGGGAACCAGCGGCGATGAGACCACCTGTTCCAGCATAGCCTTCACGCGCGCCTCCGGAATTTCCCGGTTTTCGTCGAAGCGTCGCGCGATCAGGGTGGGGGCGGTCGGTGAAAACGGATCAACCTTGCGCGAGGCTTGAAACGTCAACAGCAACTTGGCGTAACGGGTATTCGGTTCTCCCGTGTTGGAGGGGGCCTCTGGGGTGGAAGTTGATTTTCCGCCGGGGGTCGTTACCCCATTGGTATAAGGATTCCAGTCCACACCCGGATTGTTGACGACGATCGCCGGAATCGTCTGGGTCACAATCCTTTCCATGACCTGCTGAATTATTCTTTGCCTGGCGAGGCCCGTTTTCGTATCGCTGTAATCGGCCTTGATCTCATCACGCAGGTTCCAATGGGAAAGGAGGCGGAGGTCGGAGGGAAAGAGGCGGGCGCCGTCTTTATCGATAAGATGCCCCATCCAGATGTTGTACTCTGAGACATAGCGTGCGGCCTCGGCATCGGCTTGCGCGAGCGCCAGATTGACCTCGGCCGGGATCCGCTTTGAAAATCTCTGGGTGAGACGGGCTTCCGCCCATTGCCGGCGCGACCAGTGTTCGCCCTCCCGAAGGCGCTGGTCGAGCGTCGTCAAGGGAAAATTGAGGAGCACCGTAAAGGCGAGCTTATTCTGGAAGAAGTCGTCGGTCAGGTGCGCCGAGGGATCGTAGCCGCCAAAGACCTGGTCGAACGAGTAGAGCGATCCCAGGTCCAGATCGATGGGAGTCCGGAACTCCCGGTTGATCTCATGGAGGTGTCCGTCGAGCTGTTCCAGGTTATGTTCGAAGCGGTTGAACAGGGCGTCGCGGGTGGCCGGATCGGGTGCAAAATTGGTCCGTACAAAATCTTCAAATACGCCCGCGTCCCCGTCCTCGGCCCGCCAGAAATTGGACACCTGTTCGAGGCCGCGGTGGAGCGGTCCCCGCTGTCCTTCTCCAAGCTTTGCGATCAGTTCATTCTCGATCTTCGAAATGGAATTCTTCATCCAGGGCTCCTGTTGGGCGAGCGGGCTGATCGTTCCACATATCGAGTTTTCAATCGATTGCTTCAGGGGGTTGAGTTGCCAAGGTAACACGACGAAAAGCAAAATGGCTGCACCTGAAATGAGACCTTTTTGAGCACGCATAAGGAAGCTCCCGATGGTGATATGAACGCATTATGAAAAATTGGTGCCGTGCCTGACGATTCCAGAGCACTGGCAGGGTCCGTCCTTTTCACTTTTTCAATTGCTTGGTAAGAGAATCTATTTATCCCGCCTTCGAGCTGTTCCCCCCGATTACTACTACGATGGAATGATTCGCACTCAGGAGGAATAAATCGACACTATTCTATAAGGTTCTCATTGTAAAATGTTAACTTTTAGGTCGAGAATACGATCGATCATTCCTTTTCGACCGACGTAAAAATCCCCGCCCGAGGAGGCGCTTCTTGAACACACTGGTGATGAAATTCGGAGGGACTTCGGTTGGGAATGCCGACGCGATACACCATGTCGCCCGCATTGTCCGCGCGGCGCAGGCCGATTGGCCCCGGGTGGTCGTCGTGGTCTCGGCCATGAGCGGAGTCACCGATATGCTCCTCAAGGGCGCCCTCACAGCCGCCGAGGGCGATGGGGAAACATTTAAGTCGCTGGCCGGAGAATTGCGGAGGAAGCATTATGACGCCCTCGATCATCTCGCCAAGGAGTTGAGTCCTTCGCCCCGCTGGAGCGAGGCTCGCGCCTCAGTCACCTCTCTCGTCGGCGAGTTCGAAACACTCTGTCATGCCGTGTATGTCCTGGGAGAAGCCTCCGCCCGGGCGCTTGATGCGATCTCCTCGCTGGGTGAGCGAATGAGCATTCATCTGGTCGCGTCCTCTCTGCGGGAGGCCGGAAAACCTGCCGAACCCATCGAGGCGACAGAACTCATTGTAACGGACAAGAATTTCCAATCCGCGAATCCGATTTCCGAGCTCACACGATCACACACTCAAGCCCGATTACTCCCGCTGCTCGAAAAAGGAATCGTTCCCGTGGTGACAGGTTTCATTGGCGCCACGGCGCGGGGGGTAGTCACCACCCTGGGGCGCGGGGGGAGCGATTTCAGCGCGGCGTTGTTGGGAGTGGCGCTCGATGCCCGTGAAGTCTGGATTTGGACCGATGTGGATGGGGTGATGACGGCCGATCCACGCATTGTCTCCGCCGCGCAGACATTGCCCGAAATCACGTTCCGTGAAATATCGGAACTGGCCTACTATGGCGCCAAGGTCCTTCATCCCAAGACGATTCGCCCGGTGGTCGAGCGCAACATTGCCTTGTGGGTGAAAAACACCTTCAATCCCTCGAGAGCAGGCACCCGCGTCGTCTCGGACGACACGGAGCCGCATGGAACCATCCGCGCGGTGACGGCGATCCGGGGGCAGACCATGCTGACGGTCGAGGGACGCGGGATGCTGGGGGTGCCGGGCGTTGCCGCGCGCACTTTCGGCGCCGTCGCCCGCACGCACACCAGTGTTTCACTCATCTCCCAGGCATCGTCAGAACAGAGCATCTGCTTCATCGTTCCATCGCCCGCCGCATCGCTCGTGATGGACGCGCTCGGCGACGAGTTTCGCCGCGAACTGGAGCAGCAGAATATTGATCGAATCTGGGCGCTGGAAAAAGTGGTCATCATCACCGTGGTGGGCGCCGGAATGCGCCACACCCCGGGGATCGCGGGTCAGATATTCAGTTCGCTCGGAAAAAGCCGGATCAACGTCGTCGCCATTGCGCAAGGATCCTCGGAATGCAGTGTCAGCTTGATAGTCGATGCTCAGGACGCCGAGAATGCGGTCCGGGAAATTCACAAGCTGATCGAGGTGCGGGAAGCGTGATTGGATAGTTGGGTCTACCACAGACGCAGAGTGGTTGGGCCGCCCGAACCCCGAAGGGGTGCTTCCGCGCCCGTTGCGTCCCTGCGGTTTAATCCGTCTTTCTTACTTCTTCATTAACTCCAAGACCGCCGCAGTCATGGCTTTGACCCCGGTTCGAAGGGTTGGCTCTGGAAGAGGCGCGAACAGGCTGGAGTGAAGTGAAGGGAGCGGAGTTCCTGTCCGTCTGCTCTGAGCGACTCGTTCAGGATCAACGGCACCCAGCGTGAACATGCAGGTGGGGATCTGATGTCCCTCCAGGCCAAAGCGTCCGAAATCCTCGCTCGCCATGATCGGAGGCACCTTCAGGACGTTTTCCGGGCCCAAGGTTTTTCTGAATGTTTCCGCCAGCCTCTCTGTCAAGGCAGGATCATTGTAGGTCGCCGGGGTCACCTCGGTATCGCTCACCTTGACCACCGGGGCCCGCTCTTCCGGTATTCCCGCTGCCGCAGCGATTCCCTTTGTGATGCGTTCAATGGACGCAAGAATGTGTTGGCGGACCTCTTCCTTGTAAGTCCGGATGGTCAACTGCATACGGACTTCATCCGGAATAATATTATGTTTTGTTCCCCCGTGGATCGAACCGATCGTAACGACGGCCGGATCAAACGGCGAATCCTCGCGACTGACGATCGTCTGGAGGGCCAGGACAACCTGGGCGGCGACGACAATGGGATCCTTCGTCGTTTCAGGCGCGGACCCATGTCCACCCATCCCGCGAATGGTGATGTCGACGGAGGTGGAACTGGCCAGCGCGTAGCCCGGAGCGTAACCCACCTTACCGGCTTCCAGATTTCCCGTGTCATGAAGCGCAATGGCGAATTCAGGCCTGGGAAAACGCGAATACAACCCATCATTGAGCATGGCCAGAGCGCCATCGATGGCCTCCTCGGCCGGCTGTCCAATCAAGATCAGCGTTCCGTGCCATTGATCCTTGAGCTCCACGAGCATCCTGGCCGTTCCCAGCAATGAGGTGATATGGATGTCATGTCCACAGGCATGCATCACGCTGACCTCCTGCCCTGAGTCATTCTTGGCCATTACCTTGCTCGCGTAAGGAACGCCGGTTTTTTCCTCAACTGGCAGGGCATCCAACTCCGTTCGCACCAGGACCGTCGGGCCGGCGCCATTCTTCAGGACGGCGACCACCCCGTAAGCCACGCGTTCCGGGTTGCTGTATTTCCCGAAATGATCGGTGACCGTGTACCCGAGCGACTTCAATTCCTTCGCCACGAAGGCCGACGTCTTCTCTTCCTGATGGGAAAGTTCCGGAGAGGCATGCAGGATCTTGTACGTTGCGACGAGCGACGTGATATTCCGGTCAATCAAGGAATCCAGGGCGGGTTGAGCCTGGAGCCCGGCCGGTGTGAGTAATCCGAAAAACCAAAGGTAAACCAAGAGTTTGAACTTCATTGAAGACTCCTCAGACAAAAAG
>JBAVHJ010000034.1:0-4685 GCA_049685715.1 Terriglobia bacterium
GTGGGATACCGACCTTGAATTGGAGCTTTCTGTCTGTTGAACGTGTCTTTAGACAGCCAGGCAAATCGCCTGACGGGCATTGAGTCGAGGCTGGGTTGCCATGATCCTACGAACTGGAGTTCGTGGTCCTTGTGGCATCACGACCCGGCAAAGGAATCGCTGAGAAGCAGGAACCCGATGAATCGATTGCTGGCATTTTACCAACCCCCTTTCAGTGACTCGGGAGGCTGAGTACACAGAATGGGTCTTCTAGGAAATCTCAGGAACGGCGGCCGCGGGAGCGCCCGCAGCGGCGGGTTTGCGGTTCTTCACTCATTCAACTTTTTCTGTGGGAATTAAAAGGAGGAAACATGTTTCGAAGGATTTGGATTGCAGCCCTTTTTCTAATTCTGTGTAGTCCGGCATGGGGACAAAACCTCTCGCCTCAAAAGGATTTAGCGTTTAGCCAAATCGCCGCGGGTGGCGAATATGAAACCGTCCTGGTGGCGACCAATCGGGGAACCACCGCTTACTCCGGCGTGTTGAATCTTTTTCACGCGCAGGGACAGGCCTGGAATCCGATTTTGAACGGCGCCCCGGTCGTCAATGGTCAAGTGCCCATCAACATTCCCGCCGGGGGAACAAAAACGTTTCACATCACGACAGCGGCGGGAGTCGAGGTAGGGTTCGGTTTTATCAAGGCCACTGATCCGACGGTACAGACGGCGACGCTGGAAGGAAACCTGACCTACTATATAAAGGCCGGGGCGACTCTAACCGACAGCGTGGGCGTTCCTCCATCCTCCGAGTTTTATATGGCCACCATTCCTTTTGAGGATTCGACCACAATTGCGTTGGCTTTGGCCAACCTTGGAAATACCACCGCCAACTTGAAACTCTCGGTGTTCAACGAGACGAACGGGGTGGCGTTCCCGCCTCAGACCCCGACTCTTTCCGCGCAAAGTCATTTGCCACAGTACCTAAACCAGTTCTTTCCCGGTTTGACCCTGGGGAAAGGACGCCTCGAGATCGAGTCAGATGCGCCGATCATCGGAACGGCACTCACGCAGGTGTCGAATCAGTTCTCCTCGCTTCCCTTGCTGCCTTCGCAGCGCACATTTTCTTATTCCGCAACCTTTTCGGGAGGAGTGGGGTTCACAGGCGATGGAGGGATTTGGGTCAACGGGTCGGCGGTGAATGGATATCTGCGTATCACCGGAAGCACGCCCCCCATCCTTGGAACCGTGACGCCGGAAACCTATTTCGTTTACGGCGCACTTCAGAACAAGACGGCGAGAATCATGGGCTATGGGAAATCCAATTTGTTGCAGGGTCAGGAATTCATCGTCTACACCCAGATTGACAATTTCTCGCTCTCGGCAAGCACCCTTTCCGGTTCCATTATGATGACCAGCTTGACGGGATCGAGTGGAGGGACAGGGACCATCCAAATAACACGGATCAATTGATTGAACCCAACGCGGCAACGATCCCCGAGGCAGGCAGGCGCTCATTGCCCGTCTACGTCTCCCGGGGAGAGGACGCTTTGTCGCGATAACATGGCGCCAGGATTTCCAAGACAGATTTGAATGACGAGTGTCAGGTCTCTGCAATCGCGAAATGCTGTTTCTTCATTTTGAAAACAGCACACCTTTCTTGGCCCATTGCCGTTTGCAGACAGGCTGTTGCTCCAATCAATTCGCCGGGTCAGTCCCGATCAATCGGGGCGGCCTACAACGCAGAATTATGCGGTTATGTTGTAGGCCCCCCGATGGGTCATCGGGGCCTCACCGGGCGCTCTCGGGTTTAAGCAATAACCCCCGGAGGCCTGACACTCGATTACTTCGATCCCGGCAGCAATCGATTGTACGGGTTTACGGCGCTCCACGGAGTTGGCGGACATCGATCTTCCAGAGTTCACCGTGCTTGTGATCCGCGACCCACAGCGCCCCCGCACCAAATCGAATGGCGTCGGCCCCGTCGCCGCCGACAAACTGGTGCGTCACGCGGTTGGACCGCGGATCGATGCGGGTGACGGGCTTTCCATTTACGCTGAGCCAGACGGCGCCATCACCGGTTGCGATGTCTCCCCACTTCGTAGGGACGTCGGCCTCAATCCGAGCAGTTTCGCGGTTCGCTTCGGGGTCCACACGTGACACAGATCCGTCGGCTTGATTTTGAACCCAAACCGCGTCCTCACCCGCGGCCATGAACTTGGGAGTATGGCCCACGGCGACGCGCGCTGTGACACCGTTGCGGGATGGATCGATCCGGTAAACCGTGTCGGTGGCGCTGCTCGCCGCCCAGACGGCCCCCAATCCCGCGATCACTACATCCGTCCTTGCACCAACCGGTATCAAAGACAAGACGCGGCCCGATCGTGCGTCGATCCGAGCCACCACAGATGAGGATGCGTCCGGACGGTTTGCCGGAACCCAGAAGCTGCCGTCCGCCACGGCGAACGCGCCTTCTCGTCCCGTTGTAATCGGAACCGATAGACGCCGCACGACGGCGTTTGTGCTCGGATCGATCTCGTTGATCACGCCGTCGCCACAGGTCGCCACCCAAACTCGCTCAAGGGCGATCACCACCCCGAGACACGCGTCGGGACCCAGGGGAATGTCGGCAAGGAGGTGACCCGTCACCGGATCCACACGCGACAAACGGTCCGGCTTGTAGTTCACAACCCAGACCGAGCCAAATCCATGGGCAATCCAATCGGGCTCCTTCGGTAGCGGCACACGGGCGACGATCTGCAGCTCGGTGAGCGGGAGCTGACGCGCCGTGAGCGTGTTATCTGCTTTCGTCTGCGCCATGCTGGCCTCAGGCAACATCACCAGCAGTAGCGCAGTGAGGATCCCCAGTGCGCGCATGCTCTCTCATGCTCCCTTCGCAAGGAACAAAAACATGGTGTGAGTTCGAATTTATGAATCAGAAGTTAGGTGCCCGTCCCTTTTTTATTGTTATCTACGTCCATTTTTTATTATGCACAAATCGCGCGGGAAGGGTTTGAATAATCTTCCGCCCCTGACGGGGCTTCTCGTATTCTTGATACGCGTTCCCACGGCTTGCGCCGTGGGATAAAGATCCTCCGCCCCCTAAAGGGGGCTGTGGGTCACAATTCTATGTAGGCGCGGGTTAAATTGCTGTGGAGTCTCGGTCCCTCATCTAGAGAAACAGCGAACCAAGCTATTAAATTATTAAACCTATCGCTCTCTCTATTCACCCACAACTCTGTGTGACCTCATATCTCGCGCGGGCTGTCGAACCGTTTCCGCAGTTCATCCCTCTCTCAAGGCGACTTGACCAGAGGAAGCTCTATAAAACTCGCCTGGTCGGGGGCGTGATAGATCCGCTGCACAGCCTTGCGGTAATCCTCCGGCTTTGCCCAAAAGATATTAGGTACGAAGTTTTGCGGATTGCGGTCGTAAAGCGGGAACCAGCTCGACTGGACCTGCACCATGATGCGGTGCCCGGGCAGGAAGACATGGTTCGCCGTAGGCAGGGCGAAGCTGTATGACAGCGGCTGGTCCGCTGCGATGGGCTTAGCCGTCTCCAGGCTTTCGCGATAGCGGCCGCGGAAGATGTCGGCGGAAACCATCAGTTGATATCCGCCCATTTCCGGCTGCGCGGCTACCTCGTCGGGGTAGACGTCGATGAGTTTGATCACCCAGTCGGAGTCCGTCCCACTGGTTGAGGCCACGAGGTGGACGAGCGGCTGTCCGCTGATCTTCATCGGTGATTTGAGGACATCGGAGACGAATGCAAGCACATCCGGCCGACCCGCCGCCTCACGCTGGTCAGTCACCAGCCACTCGCGCCAGCTCTTGCCGCCATCGAAGTTCCCTGAAGGAATAGGGCGCGCGTGGAACGGGACGGGCTTGCTCGGGTCGGAGGTGTATTCGTCTAAAGCCGCGTCGCCCCTCCTGGGTGCGGCGAAATCGAGTTTCAAGCCTGCGGAGAGATAAAGCGGTGTCGGCTGGATTGTGCACCCGGAAGCGCAGCCGACGGGCCAGGCGGGCAGGCGCCGCCATATGTTTGTCCCCGTCTCAAACGCAAAAACCGGTGGAATATCGGCTTTGGGCGCGCCATCCTTCAGGTATTGATCCAGGAACGGCCGCAGAATTTCCTGGCGAAAGGTGAGCGCGGTGTCGCTGTTAAACCTAAGCGGGCCGAGCGTGCTGCCGTCACGAATCTCCTGCCCGTGGTGCCATGGACCCATCACCAGAAATACCTTGTCGTTGCCCGTGTCCTTGGGCTTGATCGCCTTGTACACGGCGATGGCGCCGTAGATGTCTTCCTGGTCCCACAGGCTGTCAACCAGCATCACCGGAACCTTCAGCGGCTCCGCCGCCAGGATCTTGTCCACTGCCTGATCACGCCAGAAGGCGTCGTAGCTGGGATGCGCAAGGATGTTCCTCCAGAAGCCGACCTGTTCGAGCCCCCGGCGGCGGCCGAGCTCACCGGCCGATCCCGCTTCCATGAACGCGTCGTAATCATCAAAGTGGCTCGTCCACCACTGGGGCTCCGACTTGCGCGTCGCCTCCTGGTCCAAGATGTACGACATGCCCAGTTCGCGAAAGGCGCCATTGTGGAACCAGTCGTCGCCCATCCACCCGTCCACCATGGGATTCATCGGCACAGACACCTTCAGCGCCGGGTGCGGATGGATCAGCGCCATCAGCGGCGTGAAACCATTGTAAGAG
>JBAVHJ010000035.1:0-1523 GCA_049685715.1 Terriglobia bacterium
ACGACAGTTCCGGCCAACATAACGAAGATGACAAGGGTCCCAAGGAAACGAAATTTCATCACCAGCCTCCTTTAGGCATAAAGAGTTGTGTAGGCATGCTCCTCTCTTCAAATGAGGAACCAGCGCATTGGGAAAGAAGGGTTTCAAGCCACCTGAACCTAGGGGATTGAACCCTCATCAGGGACGCCGGGAAAACGCATTCATGATCCGGAATAACAATGATCCTTATCCACAGAGTGACACAATAAAGCTTCGATTAGTCCGCTCCGACATGACGACCCGTGAAAACTCGAACGAATGACCTTTAGGATGAAGTGTGAACGGCGCTTGCCGTCAAGGGGGAGTTTGAACTTTGGGGTGGGTGATGGGGATCGAACCCACGGCCACCAGGGCCACAACCTGGCGCTCTACCTAGCTGAGCTACACCCACCGTATTCAATCAAATGGTCGGGAACGTATCCTTCGAGCATTGAGAGGGAAGCGTTTCACGACAATCGCCAGTGATTTTCGCCGGCTCTCCCTCAACTCCGATGCTACCCGACCTTGGCATCATAACAAAGAACTGGTGCGCCCGACAGGATTTGAACCTGCGACCTGCGGATTCGAAGTCCGACGCTCTATCCAGCTGAGCTACGGGCGCTCTTAACCACGGCTCTCCATCCCGCATCTATTCGGGTTTCCTCTGAACCTTCTTTATGCCTCATCTCCCGGAAATCCAATGATGCCTGTCAGGTGGGAACCGCTAACAGATCCAACCCTCTCTTCAGAGACTAAGGAACCGCAAGGGACGATCGAAGAGAACCTTTCCCGTTCCATGGTCACTCAATGCTCCGATCCTTGCCCTCCTCGACCCCCGATCCGTCGGACCGTATAAGAACCGTCCAGCCGACGGAGTGTACCACAAAAACCATCCCGTGGGATGCCCCATGGGGCTGTTTTCTTTGAGAAGTAACACTTTTGACAAGATCTTGCTGCAAGCTTGCAGCGCAAAACTGTCGGGGGCGGCTTCGCCCCTTTTATCCGATTATTTTCGGAGGCTATGATAAAGATGGACAAGAAAAAGTTATTAGTGGTAGACGAAGATCCGGCCCTTCGAGACCTGCTCTCGGAGGCTTTTGGTTCTCAATACGATGTGTTGGCCACGCGGTCGGTAGAGGAAGCGATCCGAGAAGCCACCTTCGATCATCCCAACTGTGTGCTCATGGAGATGGAACTGCCGCAAAAGGGAACCCCCATGTTGTGCAAGATCCTTAAATCCATGAATGAGACCGAGGCGATCCCGATCGTTCTAACAGGAAAAAATCCCCGCGACGCCTGTTGGATTACAGCGACAGAGATGGGAGCCTTCGAATACATCGAGAAGCCCTTCACCATCGAGCGCGTTGCCACAGTCATTAAGACGGCTATGGAGCTGCCGCCCATCGAGCGTCGAAGATCGCGGCGCATGTCCCTGAAGATTCCTTTTGTGATACGCGGAAAAGACACGTTTAATCGTGATTTCGAGGTCTCCTCGATCACCGAGG
>JBAVHJ010000036.1:0-4255 GCA_049685715.1 Terriglobia bacterium
GAGCTCCAGACAGGTCCCGAAGAGCAGGTGGACCTGGCGGAACTGGAGCGGGCCGCAGAGGAAGCTCCCGTCGTTAAGCTCGTGAATCTCATTCTGGTTGACGCTTTGAGGCGAGGGGCGTCGGATATCCACCTTGAACCCTATGAGAAGGAGTATCGAGTTCGATTCCGTATGGACGGCGTTCTCTATAACATCATGACGCCTCCCCTTAAACTCAGGGACGCCATTGTCTCGCGGTTGAAGATCATGGCGAAGCTGGACATTTCAGAGAAGCGTCTGCCCCAGGATGGCCGCATCCTGATGAAGATGAGGCACCAGGGAAAACGCAAGGAGCTTGACTTCCGCGTCTCCGTCTTGCCCACCTTGTACGGCGAAAAAGTAGTCCTCCGATTGCTGGACAAAGACAACCTGATGCTCGATATGACCCGGTTGGGCTTCGAACCCGAGTCGCTGGTGAAATTCGAGCAGGCTATTTTGAAACCATACGGTATGGTCCTTGTGACCGGCCCCACCGGCAGTGGCAAAACCAACACGCTTTATTCGGCAATCTCACGCCTGAACACCCCGGAAACCAATATCATGACGGCAGAAGACCCTGTGGAATTTCAACTGCAGGGCATTAACCAGGTGCAGATGAAGGAACAGATCGGCCTGAATTTTGCCGCCGCCTTGCGTGCTTTTCTTCGGCAGGACCCCAATATTATTCTCGTGGGTGAAATCCGTGATTTCGAAACAGCGGAGATTGCCATTAAGGCCGCTCTGACGGGTCACCTCGTTTTGTCCACTTTGCACACCAATGATGCACCCTCAACCATTTCGCGCCTGATGAACATGGGGATTGAACCCTTCCTGGTGGCGACATCAGTCCACCTGATCGCCGCCCAACGCCTGGTCCGCCGGATATGCAAGGCCTGTAAAGAGGAGATTCCCACGCCGCAGAAGGTTTTCGTCGAAGCCGGTTTCTCACCCGAGGAAGCCAAGAAACTGAAGCTTTACAAGGGTAAGGGATGTCCCCTGTGCAACGGGACGGGTTACAAGGGGCGTGTGGGATTGTGCGAGGTCATGGAAATCACCGATGATATGCGTGAACTAGTGATGGTGGGCGCTTCCCCGCTGGAGTTACGTAAGAAATCTATCGAGAACGGAATGATTTCGTTGCGCGGCAGTGGGCTGCGGAAAATCAAAGATGGAGTGACCACCCTCGATGAAGTGCTCCGGGAGACGGTCCTTTGAGCCAGCGAGCAAGTCTTGAGCAGACTCCGTTGTAAGAGTCAAGGCACGGAGCAATCGTCGGGACGAAAAATTCTGGCTCTTCTCCTCCTGTTCTTCTCTCCTGAAGCTCCAAAAAATTGTAACCCTTAGATTTGAAACCCAAGCCTTTGGGAAGGAACCTAAGTCCGGTAGCCAGAACCCCGGGATCTAAAATATCTACCCACATTGTGATCTGCATCACAAGCAAAAAATACATCTGAAATATTTTATTAATGGTCCGATAAGACATTTAAGACCAGTAGTAGGAGAATTCAATGTATTAGACGGTGTTCGAATTCGAAGAAGGGAAAAGGGGAACAGTTAGGGCCCGGAGGATTCCGCAAGGAGACGAGCCGGGAATTGGATTTTGGGTCCATCAACGGGACCCCTCTGATCGGTTTCGAAGATGTTCTTTCACATGATGTTGCCAGGTTGGGAAAGGAACTTTCATGCTTTCGTTGAGTGACCTTCTGAAGACGATGATGGAGCAGAATGGCAGTGATCTTCATATCACCACGGGATCGCCTCCACAGATCCGCGTAGACGGAGTATTGCGCCCGCTGGATATGCCTCCCATGACGCCTGCCGATACCAAGCAGCTCGCCTACAGCGTGCTGACGGACTCGCAAAAGAAACGCCTGGAGGAGGATCTTCAGCTCGATCTGTCGTTCGGGATCAAAGGACTGGCCCGGTTTCGTACGAATGTTTTTCATCAACGCGGGGCCGTCGCCGCGGTCTTTCGGAATATCCCCTTCTCCATTCGGAATTTTGAACAACTGGGTTTGCCCCCCATCATCCGCAACCTGTGCGATAAGCCCCGTGGCTTGATCCTCGTCACTGGCCCCACTGGCTGCGGCAAGTCCACGTCGCTGGCCGCCATGATCGACAAAATCAATAACGACCGGCACGAACACATTGTCACCATCGAAGATCCGATTGAATATCTGCATCCGCACAAAAACTGTCTGGTGAACCAGCGGGAGGTGAATAACGACACCCATTCCTTCAGCGATGCCCTGCGGTCCGCCTTGCGCGAGGATCCGGATGTCGTCCTGATTGGTGAAATGCGGGATTTTGAAACCGTCGAATCCGCGCTACGCATTGCCGAGACGGGCCACCTGACCTTTGCCACCCTGCACACCAATTCGGCCATTTCGTCGATCACCCGCATTGTCGACGTGTTTCCATCGCACCAGCAGAACCAGATCCGGGCGCAGCTCTCACTGGTGCTCGAAGCCATTCTCACGCAGGCGCTGTTGCCCCGGGCCTCCGGAAGCGGGCGGGTGATGGCGATGGAAATCCTCATCCCCAACGCCGCCATCCGCAATCTGATCCGCGAGGATAAGATCCACCAGATCTATTCGTCGATGCAAGCAGGGCAAGAGAAGTTTGGGATGCAGACCTTCAATCAGTCCCTGGCAACACTTTACTTCCAGAAACAGATCACGCTCCAGACGGCGTTGAGCCAGTCGTCCAATGTGGACGAACTACAGGAGATGTTCAACCGGGGGGCCGGCGTGGTGTCTCAACCCTACAAGCGGCCGCTTCATCCGGCGTATAAGGTGTCGCATTAAAGCGTATGGCAAGCGCGCGCTTCGTCGTGCGCCGAGCCTGAATTCGCAGCGTCTTTTAAAGCCACTGAGTTAGAGCGAAGGAGCTATAAAGGAGATTGGTTATGCCTGTATACACGTATCGAGCAAGAACAAAAACGGGAAGCACCATTAGCGGGGAGCGGGCTGCTGATAACCAGCAGGTGCTGGCGGCCATACTGCGCCGTGAGCAAGTCAGCCCGCTAGCGATCAAAGAGAAGCAAAAGGGGTTTGCCGGTCCTTCTTTTGGAGGGAAGGTCAAGGCCAAGGATCTAGCGATTTTCACGCGGCAATTCTCCGTCATGATCGATGCCGGCCTGCCGCTGGTGCAGGCGCTGGAAAGCCTCGGTTCGCAGATGGAAAACAAGGTGTTCAAGAAGACGATCACGGCCGTCCGGACCGATGTGGAGGGCGGTTCCACCCTCGCCAATGCGATGCGCAATCAGCCCAAGGTGTTCGACGATCTGTACACCAACATGATTGCCGCCGGAGAAGCAGGCGGCATTCTGGATACGATCTTGCAGCGCCTTTCTACTTACATTGAAAAGGCGGTGAAGTTGAAGCGAGCCGTTCGCTCCGCCCTGATTTATCCCTGTTCCATCATGACCATTGCGATGGGCGTGGTCACCCTGATCCTGGTCTACGTGGTACCCACCTTCATGACCCTCTTTGCAGGTTTGGGGATTCCACTTCCTGTACCGACGCAGGTCGTTATTGCCACGAGCCATTTCATGACGCGCTATGGACTGTTCATCTTGTTTGGTCTTGGCATATTCGCTGTCGCATTTCGCTCCTATTACTCCACCCAAGCCGGCCGGTATAATGTAGATGCGCTTCTTTTGAAACTCCCCGTCTTTGGGATGCTGCTTCGAAAGATCGCAGTCGCGCGCTTCTCACGAACCCTCTCCACCCTCATCACCAGTGGCGTTCCCTTGCTTGAAGCCCTGGATGTGACGGCAAAAACGGCCGGCAATGCCGTCATCGAAAAGGCCATCATGGATACCCGTAGAGCGGTCGAACAGGGGCGCACCATCGTTGATCCTCTGAGACAATCCAAAATCTTTCCCCCGATGGTGACCCAGATGATTTCGGTGGGAGAACAAACCGGCGCCATGGACGCCATGCTCACCAAGATCGCCGAGTTTTACGAAGAAGAGGTGGATGCCGGCGTGAAGGATTTGCTCACCGCCATGGAGCCCATGCTGATCGTCTTCCTGGGCGTGGTCGTGGGCGGAATCGTGATTTCCATGTACTTGCCGTTGTTCACGCTCATTGATAAGCTGTCAGGGTAGGTTTCCTGTCCGGAATGGTGGAATCGGGAGGCCGGCAAAAAGGTATCAGGTGTCGGGTGCCAGGTGTCAGGAAGGCACTTAACTGACGGTATAGCCCGGAAGCCAGTGAACTGGGGCTATAGG
>JBAVHJ010000037.1:0-25653 GCA_049685715.1 Terriglobia bacterium
GATCGAGGGCGACGAAGCAGGATGTTCCGGGAGAATCCCGTTGAGATGTAACAGCAGGGTCGACTTGCCAGCCCCATTCGGGCCAATCAGTCCTACCCGTTCGCCCTCCGCCATTGAGAAGTACACATCCTTCAGCGCAGGTGTGCCGTCAGTATAGTCATAGCTGAGGCCCTGAACCTCCAAGGCGTTCATGTTTTCCATCCCCGGGCGCACATGGCTGCATAAACGCGCTCGGCGCGTTCAGAGGTGCGAACGAACAGGTGGGCGATGACCGTTGCAGATGAACGCCAGACGTTCAAGCGGCCGCGAGAAAAGGTGCGACTTTTCCTCGCGCGGAGCATGCGCCCGATCTCATCGGTGAGAAGGAAAAGATAGCGGTGCATGAGCGCAAGCGTCGTCACGAGCAGGGATGGAGCGCGGGCTCGCCAGAGCACGTGGAGGATGTCGGAAAAGCGCGTGGTGCTGGAGAGCAGAACCATGGAGAAAAGACAGAGAGTGCTTTTGACGAGCGTAAATACGAAGACTTGAAAACCGTTGGTTTGCAGAAGGGAGAGAAGGGCGACGCCGAGGGCAAACGGTTCCACCCATAAAAGCTTTCGAGTGAGTTGAAGCGCCGGGATTCGGGACAATGCGGCTGTCAGCAGGAGAGCCACACCCGCAACCGCAAACGCTGTCCAGCCATGCCGGGGTAGCAGCAGGCAAGCAAAGACAAAGACCGTTGCCCCCACCAGCTTGACTGAGGCCGGAAGCCGATGAATCGGGCTACGCTGGTGCTGGTAGGTATTAAGAAGAGGATGATGCAAGAGGGGAACTACCTCCCGGTTTCGTATTTGCACCAGAGTCCCGTTGCGGCGTCAGGAAGCGCGCCAGGACATAGGCCAGGACAAACGCCATCACTGTGCCCAAACAGCCGGCGATGACGATCGAGAGCTCGGCGGAACGAATTCCAGGGACCGTGTAATCGGAGAGCAGAGAAGGGAGCCCTGATGCTCTGGCCGCCCTCTGCTCAAAACCCAAGTTGGCGGCAACTTTTCTCAGGCCATCGGGCCAATGGCTGGCAAAGGGGGCCACGAACACCACCAGCCCCAGGGAGACAAGCAGGCCATAGGCGATCAGTTCCCTATGCCGTGACTGAAGACTTGATTGCGAGCGCTCAAGGAGCAGCTCAGGCCTCATTCGAGTGACTGCGGCGACCACGAGTGTGGTGATCAACGCCTCCCCGACGGCAATCAGCATGTGAGTGCCAGCCATGGCGGAAAACGCGACTCCCCAGGCAACGGTGCCCGACCATGCGAGCTGACCCGCACAGGCAATCGAAGCAGCAACCGTAGAGCACCAGGATGCAAAGGCGGTTGCACACAGATGGCTCCTTAAACCGGCTCCGCCAATACGGCCCACGAGCCGGTACACGCCATAACCCACCACGGGAGCAACCAGAGCCATATTAAACATGTTTGCGCCCAATGCGGTGACGCCGCCGTCCGCAAACATGAAGCATTGAAGGATCAGGACAGCGCTCATCACCAGGATGGCAGCGCTGGGGCCAAGCAACACCGCGGTGAGAACCGCTCCGATCAAATGGCCGGAGGTTCCACCGGCAACGGGAAAGTTCAGCATCTGCGCCGCAAACACGAAGGCCGCTGACAAGCCCAACAGCGGGACGCGACGAGGCGGGAGAGTACGTCGAACGCTTGACAGGGCAAACCCCAGCCCCACTGCCGCAATCGCGCCGGTGGCCACCGCTGTCTTGACGTCAATGAATCCATCCGGTATATGCACTTACAGCGCCCCTTGACTTGCTGTGCAGCATCAATCCTGGAGACTCAACTGGCAGTACTCTTGCGCAAGGCACAATACCAAATCTGGTCTTAAATCTCCATAGAAGAGCCCAGGGTGGAAACTTACCATTCTCCGTTTTGGGCGGGAGGGGGTGAGTGCTGTCAGTGGTTCCGGTCGCAGGCGGCCAAAAGTCAGGTGGGAGACGCGGTGTGCAACAGCGGGGGCTCAATCCCCGGGGATCAGGCGATAGCCCACCCAAGGTTCAGTCAGTATATACCGGGGCTGTTGTGGAGAAGGTTCAATCTTGCGTCGCAACTGGTTGATAAACACACGGAGGTATTCCGTTTGATCCGAGGATTCCCATCCCCAAACCGCTTGAAGGAGTGAGCGATGAGTGACCACCTTTCCCGCATTGCTCAACAAGTACTTGAGCACTTCAAACTCTTTGGGGGTCAGCTTGACCTCCTTCCCCGCCACGGTGACGCGCCGCTCATCCGTCTTCAGGGTGATGTCCCCGACGGTCCAGGTGTTGTTATCAGCGGTCGCGGGGGGAACTCGGCGGAGGACGGCCCGTAAGCGTGCTAGAAGTTCTTCCATGCTAAACGGCTTGGTCACATAATCATCTGCTCCCAGGTCAAGGGCCGCCACCTTATCCTTTTCTGAGCCGCGAGCAGAGAGGACGATCACCGGAACCGCGGAGAATTCGCGCAAGCGCCGGCACACCTCCAGTCCCGACATTCCCGGCATCATCAGGTCGAGAATGATAACGTCCGGCAGTTCCTTGCGGATCTCCTCCAGCGCTTCTTCTCCCGAAGCCACCGTTCTGACCTCAAATCCGCGCACCGGCAAGCTCGTTCGCATGACCCGCAGAATCTGCGGCTCGTCATCGACCACAAGGAGGATCGGTTTTCTGGGAAGAGATGGATGCGGCATCGCCATTCCGTTGGATTTCAGCATCCGGGTGAGCTCCTGACGGGCCGTTGCTCAAACCCGAGAGCGCCCGGTGAGGGCACCGGGCCTACAACATAACCGCATGATTCTGCTTTGTAGGCCGTCCGCCTTGGCGGACTGACCCGGCGAATTGATTTGAGTAACAGCCCGCTGACATTCATTTGGCCCGGGTGGATCCACAAGTTGTGCCTGTGCAAAAGCATCACCTCTAGGTTTCCTCCGGAGGCTGACTTCAGGGTTCCTCACCTGCGGCCACCGTCTCAGAGCTCTCCCTGCATTCGACCGGGATTTTCAAGGTAAACGTTGCGCCGCCATCAATGTTGTTCTCACAGCCGATGGTCCCTCCATGGGCCTCCGCGATTCCCCGGGCAATCGCCAGTCCCATGCCAGTCCCTTCGCTGCGCCGCTTAGAAGAATGTCGCCCCCGGTAGAATTTGTCAAAGATACGTTCCATTTCCTCGTTCGCAATCCCTGGGCCCTGATCCTTGACAGTGAAGATCAAATGACCCTTTTCGATGCGGGACTGTAAGAAGATTTTCATGCCCGGCAGGGAATACTGACCGGCATTTTCGACTAGGTTGGAGAGTGCCTGGGCGATGAGCCGGGAGTCCATTTCCACGAGAGGCAGGTTCTCCTTGAAATCGATATCGACCGAATGATCCTGGGTGACGGAAGAGCATCGGCTGAGCACATGCGTGATCACTTCCGAGACGGCCCCCCAATGCTTCAAGGGGCGCAACTCACCCGCTTCAATCCGGGCCATCTCCAACAGGTTGTCGACCAGGCGGGACAACCGGCCGACCTCCTCGCTGATGATGAGATGAAACTCCTGCAATGTGGCTTTATCCCATTCCACCTCGTTTTGAAGAAGATTATCAATCGACGCGCGGATCGAGGTCAGCGGCGTACGCAAGTCATGTGAAACAGATGCCAGCAACGCGGATTTCAATTCGTTGCTCTGTCGAAGCACTTCGGTGCGGCTGAGTTCCTTGAGGAAACGAGCTCGCTCGAGGGCGAGCGCCACCAGGCCTGCCATGGCATCCAGCGTCTCCCGTTCCACCGGCCGTGAAATCATCACAAGAACCCCGATGGATTTCACACCCACCCGCAGAGGCATGCAGGCAATGGTTTCGCCGCCCCCCGCCCCCGGCTTTCCGTCACGCGTGTCAAATGGGTGGGGCATCAGTTTCGTTTCCCCGGACTCGAACACCTCATCCAACACCCGCTCCGCCGGGGGGAAGGAGCTGAGGTCCGAGGCATCGGCGGCGGTCGCGACCCGTTGCCAGTCACCCTCTTCGTCCCGGATAAAGACCGAGCAATGAGCGGCGCCAAAAATCTCAACCACCTGTCGGGCGATCGACGAAACCGCGGTCTCCGTTTCCGTACTCATGATGATGGCGCGACCCAGTTGAAACAGCTTCCACATCTCTTGCCGCCGGTTCTCAGCATCCTGCGTGTGGGACCGGGCGGTCGAAGAAAGGTGACTCGCAATGATCGCCGTGACCAGAAAGGCGGTCAATGCAATCCAATTTTGCGGGTCTTGAATGGTGAGCGTTCCCACAGGGGGGAGAAAGAAGTAGTTGAAGCACAGCATGCCCGCAATGGAGGCCAGGATGGCGGGGCCGAGTCCCGAGGTGGAGGCGGAGAGGAGCACGACCAAAAGAAAACTGAGCGCCACGGTGGTGTTGTTGACTCTCGGGACGAGCAGCTTGTACAGAACAACAACGGCGGCCACGCCCGCTGCTGAAGCGGCGTAGTTAATCCAGTTGTGGCGAGTAGTCACCTTCACGAAGAGTGATTATATACCGGATTGGAAAAATCCTGTTATCTGGTCGCTGCCTCATTTCGCGCGTCGCGCCTGGTGCCATCGCCGAGCGGCCACCAGCGACCAGATGGCCTCCACCAGCCCAAACGGCCAGGCACCCTGGAGGAACCCGTACGCCGACCCGAGGGCGCACGCCACAGCGAAGGCCAGAATGAACCAGGGACTGCGGCTCTCCAATGCATAGCACACGAGCATCGCAGTGACCGCGAACAGGCCAAAAGTGGAGAGCAGAGTCATGCCTTCCTCGTCTGCTTTCCGCGCGAGCGGCAAAGAGAGAAGCCGCAAGTTGTGGGAAGAAAATGATCCGTTGTTTTGTCCATGCTGTAAGGAAGATCCGCTACCTGCTGCGAACGTCTCCCGGGGGAATGACCTGGACGGCGGCATCTTTGACGGCGGCAAGGAACCGATTGATGATGGATCCCCGGAGCAGGATTTCCCATCTCGAGCGTGCCGACTGGCCGAAGATGACATGAGTGATTCCCTCGCGTTTGGCAAATTCGATGAGAGCGTCGGCCACTTTGCCGGATTTGAGATTCACCACGGTCGCCCCGAGTTCCTCCGCCAGTCCCGTATTCTGGTTCAACTGAAAGGCCTCTTCAGGTTTCAATGAAGCTTCCCCGGTTGCAGCGGTGTCCACATGAACGGCATACCACACGGCCCCCAATCGCCCTGCGATGCGCGCGCCCGTTCGCAACAGCTTGAGGGCGGTCGAACTCGCCGACATGGCGACCATTACTTTTTCGGGAATCTGGGCGGGTTCGAGCCCCTCCCGTGCCCGGTATTGTGCGGCCTTGGCTCCAACTTCCTCGGCCACCGCCCGGAGCGCCAGCTCGCGCAGAGTAGAAAGATTTCCTTTTCGAAAAAAATTGGTGAGCGCCTGTTCAATTTTCTCAGGTTTATAGATCTTCCCCTGCCGCAGGCGATTGCGCAGTTCTTCGACGGTGACGTCCACATTGACCACTTCATCGGCGCGTTTGAGAAAACTGTCCGGGACCGTTTCCCGGACGCGCACCCCTGAAGACCGGGCAATGACATCATTGAGCGTTTCGATGTGCTGAATGTTGACGGCCGTCATGACATGGATGCCCGCCTCAAGAAGATCCAGCACGTCCTCAAAGCGCTTGCGGTTGCGGGACCCCGGCATATTGCTGTGCGCCAGTTCATCCACGAGGCAAACCTGCGGCTTGCGTGCCACGATGGCCTCGACATCCATCTCTTCGAGCACAACGCCGCGATACTCAATCCTCTTTCGGGGGATGATCTCCAGATCCGCAACCTTGGCCTCGGTCTCGGCCCGTCCGTAAGTTTCGACGAATCCGATGACCGTGTCGTACCCCTGTTTGCGCAGGATGTGGGCGTCCTGGAGCATTTCGTAGGTCTTACCCACCCCGGGCGCTGCCCCGATGTAGATTCGCAGGCGGGCCCGCTCCGACTCGCCGAGCTTGGCGAGCAGGGATTCGGGGCTCGGCCGTGAAGGGGCCTCAGGAGGTCTTGCGCTCATGTGTGCACTCGCGCACTCATTGTAGAACCACCCGACGGGAGGGTAAAAGTAAATACCGTGCCCGAACCCACGACACTAGAAACGGCCACTTGTCCCCCTTCGGCTTCCACCAATCGTTTGACCAGGGCCAGACCCAATCCCGTTCCGCCCCCCGGTTTTCCATGGGCATGGACGAAACGGCTGAAGATGTTGGGCAGGTACTCCTCAGGAATCCCTTCGCCGGTATCCCGAACGGAGAATACCACATTGTTCTCACGTTCCTCTGCCGAGATCGTCACTTGACCGTCGCGATTAGTATGTCGAAGGGCATTCGACAGCAGATTGTCAAAGATCCGTTTCACCGCTTGCCGGTCGGCTGTGATGTGGGGCAGGTCCGGCGCGACGGTGTGGTCCAATTTAATATGGCGACTATCCGCCAGGGCGGCATGTTGCAGGATGGCCTCCCGCACCAGATCAACGGGGCGATAGGTCTCAAAGGACATCTTGTGCGCTCCCGAGTCAATCTCGGCCAGTTGGAGCAGATCCCCCATCAGATCATCCAGCTGTTCCGCACTACGACGCGCGTCCATCAGCAAGTCCAACTGTTGTTCGCTCAATTCGCCGGCGTAGTGTCCGGCCAGCGTGTGGAGGGCGAGCTCAAGCGACTGGAGCGGCGCGCGCAATTTTCCTGAGGCAATCGAAATAAAATCGGTCTTGATCCGGTCGACCTCGCGAATGGCCGTAATATCTTCCAAGAGCGAAACCGCTCCCAGAAGCCTTCCGTTCTCATCCCGCATCGGCGTTGTTCGCAAGCGGTAACTCCGATCAGCGCCTCCAACTTTCACGGGCACCAATGCCGCCTCGTTCTCTTCCGCGACCGGGCGTTGCATGGAGACCGCCGCCTCGACCGCGCGCAATATTTGTTCCCCCGCACTAAAGTCGGAAAGGGAGAGACCTCGCCCGATCTCTTCAGCACTCTTGGACACCCCAAACAGTTGGGCGGCGTTGTGGTTTAACTTAATCACCCGGCCTTGCGCATCCGTCACAATTACCGGCTCGTAAATGGATTCAATCACTGCATTTGACTTCTTCTGTTCAATCTGCAACTGCCAGTAATTGGTCTTCTTCAGGTCCTTGAGGTGTGCGGTCATCCGGTTGAACTCAGTTGCCAACACCCCGATTTCATCCCTCGAGGAAATGTCGATGTGCTGGTCGAAGTCGCCCTCGGCGATTTGTTGGGCTTTTTCCGTAAACACCAGGAGGGGATCGACGATATAAGCGGAAAAACGCCAGGCAAAGGCCAGGGCAAACAGGACACCGAAAAAGACCACGGTCACAGTCGAGGCCTGAGCATTCCAGGATTCGGACAAGGCTCGCTCATTGGCGTTCACCATCGCCTGCTGATTTAGATGGAGCAGATCCTCCAACCGGTTCCTCAGGGCGACGAAGGCGGGCTCGAGTCGGTCGAAGTAGACTTGGGAGGCCTCGGTGGGCGAGCGGGCCTCCTTGCCGCCCAAAAAATCCTCCAGCGCGCGGCTGTAGCCGGAAGACTGGGTCTGGATATCGCTGATGATTTTGTCCTCACCCGGCTCAGTGACATTGTGCGCGGCAATTTCGAATTGCAGCGTGAACTTCTGCACGTTGGCTGAGAACTGCTGCCTGGCCTTGTCCAGATGCCCCGCGATGAAAAACATGGCCGCCGAGTCCTGTCGCTCGAGCGCTTCCTCCATGTTTTCGGCAGCAATGATGCTTTTGTAGTTGTTGGCGAGGATGGTATCCACGGCCCGGCCCAGCCGCACGAAATGATAGATCCCCACTGCGCTGACACCGATCATGACGAGGGTCAGCAGTCCGTAGCTAAATGCCAGTTTTTGTCTCAGGGTTTTCATGGTTGTTCCTTACCGAAAGGTCCAGCGCGCTCTTGTCTGAAGAATGCAAGATTAGTTAACCAGGGGGCTCCGGGATTGGCCTCGGAGGATTCAACACCGAGCTCAGCTCCCAGACGCTCAACTTAGTTTCACCAGTACGTGCCCCAGAAGATTGCGGGGTGCCCCTGGGTCCATGCGGAAAGGTATTCTTACGATCCTCTCCGATCCAGGGCCCTTCGCGTGACCGCATCCATGGTTGGAGAAGTCGATTGTTTATTCAGCCTTGGCATACTTCTTCGCTGGGAATTTCTCATCCAATTCGAGGTTGAGTTCCAGGACGTTCACGCGAGACTCCCCAAGAAATCCCAATTGCCTGCCTGCTGTGTGTTTGGCCACGAGCCCCTGGAGATCCTCCCGCCCGGCGCCCCGCTCTCTTGCGACGCGCGGCACCTGGAATGCTGCAGCGGCCGGAGAAATGTGCGGATCCAGACCTGAACCTGAAGCCGTCACCAAATCGATCGGAACCGGCACACCCGGATTCTCTGCCTGTAGCGCGGCGACATCTGCTTTCACTCGATCAATCAATTGGTGATTGGTTGGGCCGAGCTGCGATCCGTTGGAATTGGCGGCATCATAGCCGTTTCCAGCGGCTGAAGGGCGAGCGTGGAAATATCCCGGGCCCGTGAACGCCTGTCCGATGATCGCGGATCCGACCACTTTGCCATCCTTTTGAATCAACTGCCCATTGGCCTGTTTCGGGAATAAGAACTGCGCAATCCCTGTCAGCACCAGCGGATAGATGATTCCCAGCAAAATCGTCGTGGCAATCGTCATCAATACTGCAGTGAGAAGATTTTTCTTCATGGCGAATTCCTCTTAGGCCAATCCCATACGAGTAATCAGCATGTCGATCAGTTTGATCCCAATGAAGGGAATAATGATCCCTCCGACGCCATAGATCCAGAGATTGCGTCGCAGGAGAGCCGCGGCGCCAAGTGGGCGGTACTTCACGCCCCGCAGTGCCAGGGGGATCAAAGCGACGATGATCAAGGCGTTGAAAATCACCGCCGAGAGGACCGCGGACTCAGGGGTGCGCAGGCGCATGATGTTCAGGGCATTCAGGACGGGGAAGGTCCCCGCAAACATCGCCGGGATGATGGCAAAATATTTGGCCACGTCGTTGGCGATGGAAAATGTGGTCAGCGCGCCGCGCGTCATGAGGAGCTGTTTGCCGATTTCCACGATCTCGATCAGTTTGGTGGGGTTGGAATCGAGGTCGACCATATTGCCGGCCTCTTTGGCGGGCATGGTCCCGGTATTCATCGCGACGCCGACGTCGGCCTGCGCCAGGGCAGGTGCATCGTTGGTACCGTCGCCGGTCATGGCCACCAGCTTTCCTTGCGCCTGCTCGCGCCGGATCAAATCCATCTTGTCCTGGGGTTTGGCTTCCGCCAGAAAATCGTCCACGCCCGCCTCGCGGGCGATGGCTGCGGCCGTCAAGGGATTGTCGCCGGTGATCATGACGGTTCTGATGCCCATTTGTCTCAGGTGATCAAACCGCTCCCGCATACCCCCTTTGACAATGTCTTTCAGGTGGATCACCCCGAGCGCCCGATTGCGGTCGGCGACCACCAGCGGTGTTCCGCCAGTGCTTGAAATCCGCTCGACGGAGGCCTTTAATTCTTTGGGAACCGTCCCCCCCTGGGAAACGATGTATTCAATGATGGCGTCGGCAGCGCCTTTACGGATGCTGCGACCGTTGAGGTCCACTCCCGACATCCGGGTGTGCGCGGAGAAAGGAATGAAATGCGCTTCATGGGCGGCCAGTTCGCGGCCGCGCAATCCATACTTGGTCTTGGCAAGCACAACGATGGAGCGGCCTTCAGGGGTTTCGTCGGAAAGACTGGAGAGCTGTGCGGCATCGGCGATTTCATTCTCCTCCACGCCGGGGAGCGGAATGAACTCGACCGCCTGTCGGTTGCCTAGGGTGATCGTGCCCGTCTTGTCCAGGAGCAGTGTATTCACATCGCCGGCCGCTTCCACGGCGCGACCGGACATGGCTAGAACGTTATGCTGAATCACGCGATCCATACCGGCGATGCCAATGGCCGAGAGCAATCCGCCGATGGTCGTGGGAATCAGACAAACCAGCAACGAGACCAGAACAAACACGGTTTGCGGAGAGCCCGAATAAATGGCGAACGGCTGCAACGTCACGACCGCGAGAAGGAAGATGATGGTTAACCCGGCGAGCAGGATGTTAAGCGCGATCTCATTGGGTGTCTTCTGCCGCTCCGCCCCCTCGACGAGTGCGATCATCCGATCGAGGAAGGTTTCTCCAGGGTTGGAACTGATGCATATCTTGATCCAATCAGAAATGACTCTTGTGCCGCCGGTGACCGCCGAACGGTCGCCCCCCGACTCCCGGATGACCGGCGCACTTTCACCCGTGATGGCCGACTCGTCCACGGAAGCAACGCCCTCGATGACCTCTCCATCGCCGGGGATGAATTCTTCCGCTCTCACCAGGACAACGTCTCCCTTCCGCAACTTGGAGGCGGGGGTTTCGGTGGTTTTAACGCCTTCGATCCCGGGGCCCTGATCTTCGACAATGAGATTGGCCGGCGTTTCGGTTTTGGCCTTCCGGAGCGTATCCGCCTGGGCTTTGCCGCGTCCTTCGGCCATGGCTTCGGCAAAGTTCGCAAACAACACCGTAAACCATAGCCACAGGGTGATCTGCAAGTTGAACCTTAAGCCCGGGTGGACTTGAATGACATCGCGCAGGAGCAGCACCGTGGTGATTACGCTGCCGATTTCCACGACAAACATGACGGGATTCCCCATCATCTTTCGTGGATTCAATTTCACGAAGGCATCCCAGATCGCCCTTCGGACAATCCCCCAATCCCAAACTGCTTTCTTCTTTGTTTTAGCTGTCATCGCAGAATCCCTCAGAAAACCTTGCCAGCGCTCATGAGCAAATGCTCAAGGATCGGGCCGAGACTGAGCGCCGGGAAAAAGGTTAGCGCCCCGACAATCAAGATCACGCCCATTAAGAGCACTGTGAAAAGCGGGGTGGTCACAGGAAAAGTGCCCAGTGAAGGAGGAACATATTTCTTCCGCGCCAGGTTACCGGCAATTCCCAGCATGGGGATGATCATGAAGAACCGGCCCACCAGCATGGTGATCCCGATGGTCGTGTTGTACCAGGGGGTGTTCACAGTGAGTCCTCCGAATGCGGAGCCATTATTTCCGGCCCCCGAGGTGAACGCATACAGGATCTGCGTCAAACCGTGCGGGCCTGGATTGCTGATGCTCGAGGTGCCGAATCCCTCTAAGGACGAAATTGCCGTGAAAAAAAGAATGACAAGTGGAAATACGAGTGCCACCAACATCGCCATCTTGACATCGTAGGCTTCGATCTTTTTCCCGAGATACTCCGGCGTGCGGCCCACCATCAACCCCGCAATAAACACGGCCAGCACCACATAAATCAGAATGCCATACATCCCCGCCCCGACTCCGCCGAAGATGACCTCGCTCAACATGATGTTCACGAGCGGAACCATGCCGCCCAGCGGGGTGTAGGAATCATGCCATCCGTTGATCGCCCCGCAGCTTGCGTCGGTCGTCACGGTTGCGAACAGCGACGAGTTGGCAATGCCAAAGCGGACCTCTTTGCCTTCCATGTTTCCGCCCGGTTGGAAAGGGCCAGTGCGCTGATCCACCCCGAGGAGAAGGGGATTCCCGTGCGCCTCCGCCCAATAGGCGGTCGTTACACCGGCCAGGAACAGGATCGCCATGGCCGCCCACACGGCCCAGCCATGACGCACGGAGCCCGTCATCCGACCGAGTGTGTAGGTGAGCCCTGCCCCAATTGCGAAAATCGAGAACATCTCGATGAGATTTGACAAGGGAGTCGGATTCTCAAAGGGATGCGCACTATTTGCGTTGAAGAAGCCACCCCCATTTGTACCGAACTCCTTGATGATCTCCTGCGAGGCCACCGGCCCTTGCGCGATGGTTTGCTCGCTCACCGTGTCCATCGCCGGTTTCCCGTCCGGACCGACCACCGGCTTTCCATCCGCGCCGACTTTCTGCACCTGGAACGGCTCAACCAGGGCAGCTTTGTCGTATGGCCTGAGGTTCTGTACGACGCCCTGCGAGACCAGGAGCAACGCCCCGATAAGGCAGAACGGCAGCAAGACCCACAGGCAACTGCGAACCAGGTCGACCCAGAAGTTGCCAATCGTCTCCATCTGGCGACGCGCGATGCCGCGGATGAATGCAATCGCCAGTGCGATGCCCGTCGCCGCCGAGACGAAGTTGTGGTAGGCAAGGCCAGCCATCTGAGTGAAATAACTCATCGTGGTCTCGCCCGCGTAGGCCTGCCAGTTGGTATTCGTGGTGAACGAAGCGGCCGTATTAAAGGCCAGGTGGACCGGATTGACCCCTCCGAACTTTTGGGGATTAATCGGCAGAAAACCCTGCACACGCTGAATCAGATACAGCAGCAGCATGGAAACAACGCTGAATAACAACATCGATGCCGCATACTCGGTCCAGCGCATCTCGTGATTTTCATCCACTCCCGTGACGCGGTAGAGCAGCCGCTCCATCGGCCGCAACACAGGATCCATAAATGTCCGCTCGCGGCTGAACACATGGGCCATGAAGACGCCCAGCGGCTTAGTTACGACAAAGATCAGCGCGAGAAAGAATATTATCTGAAACCATCCATTGGCGGTCATGTTAGAACTTCTCCGGGCGCAACAGTGCGTAGAGCAGATACACCAGCAACAGAGCGCTGACAACAAGCAGAATCATCGATTCAAAGTTCATGGAGTTGCACCTCACTTCATGCGGTCACAGAAGCGCACATAAGCAATCGACAACACGAAAAAAGCGATGGTAACTGCCACATAGATCAAATCTTGCATGAGCGACCTCCCAATACAACTTCCGTACCTACCACGAGCCTTCCTTCTGACCCCACCACCAGATGAGGCCAACAGTTGCCGTATTCTGTTGTTTGCTGAGAATCCCTTGCACATCAGTGAGGAATGACGCCTGGTTTGAAAAATCACGACGCCACTCGTAGCGCATGAGAAATCCGTTGCCCAGGTTGTAGTCGAGGGTCATGGTGGTTTCCTTCAGGGCCTGGTTGATGCCGCTGAAGAGTCCGCCGCCGTCCGAGAGATATTCCGCACGCGTAGCCACCGCAAGCTTTGAGTTGAACTGATAACGCGCATATGCAGCGCCGCCAGTGACCACCGAAGGAGCGGACGACCGGCCTGGCGCAGCGTTTCTCCAGAGGCGTTGAATCACGTAGTCTCCTTCGATTTGCAGCGTCAGTTTGGGTGTGGCCTGCCAAGTTGCGTAACTGTCGAAAATGTGTGTGCGCCCGTCCGGAGCCGGCCGAATTGCTTGAAAACTGAGACCGGGTTGCACCGGGATCGGGCTGGTCGGTGGCACTACAACTCTATCCGGGTGGTCCTGTCCAAGATAGTAGTTCACAGTCCAGGTAAGGGTCTTTTGTGGCTTGGTCGTGAACCCGAACAACTCGTCTTTGAAGCCATTTGTGGCTTCGACTTGATTGGTACCATTCACTAACCAGTAGTTGAGGGCAAAGCGATCGTTGACCGGGTAACTGGTGCGGAAGCCCATGTGGTAGAAGGGCAGAAAGTTGAACCAGTAGGACCGGGAATAGTTCATCTGATCCTTGGTGTAGTTACCCTCGACCCCGAGCGAACTGCCCCATTTGCCGAAGTCAACGTTCAGGCCTTTGCCGATAGGAACGATGTATGTAGCATAAGCTTGGTAGATGTTGCGATAGATGTCCGGGCGCGGCTCGTTGGATGGATTTCCCTGAAGCGTGTCGGTGGCCTGACCGAACTGCAGATCCAGGCGTCCACCCCAGCGGCGTCCGGCGGCTATGTCAGGCGGATGGTCAAGAATCAAACTCGCCTGATTCAAATTGAAGTTATTGCTGAGGACGTCGTAAGCACGCAACAGGTTCACCCTACCAACAGGGTGGTTGAAGCTGTACGCGTAATAGGTGTCAATACCCACATTGACTGTGGTATGCCGTAGAAAATCGAGAGTTTTGCTATCCTCGGCAGTCGCGAGTACTCGCCCGGGCGCGGATTGGCTCTGAGCGCTGTCGGCAACAACTGCTCTGCGACCATCTCCAGCTGGAACCTGGCTACTCGACTGTAGCTGTTTCACCAGGGTTCTTAACTCCGTCAACTCCGACTCCAGCTGCGTTACCCGCTCCTGCAGCTGCTGAACGGTTTCCGACTGCAAAGGCACGGGTTTCTCCTGCTGTGTCGATTGGGCATGGAGAGTTATCGCACAAGCGCATAGCGCAATTACAGTGCCCCAATACCTCCAAAGCGAATTTGCTATAAACCTCCGCCCTCGCTCCCTCGATAAAGCAGACGGCTTGTGTTCTTCGGTTGTACCCAGTCGATATGTGCCGGGGTGCCAGCGACCGAGAGATCTGTTATTGTCCGTGCATAGCGCAACCAAGAACCGGAAAAGGAATGCGATGCCGACAGCGCAAACGATCAACAAAATGTCGAGAGCAGAACTCATAGAGCCCTTCTGTTAATCCAGTACTCAGGCATGTGTAGGGAGCATAGATCCGTACCCGAGATCAAAACTTGACGAGAATGGCGAAATTCAGCCGGTTCTCCGTCTTGCGGAGATCCGGCGCAAAGCCCGGCACCAGAGAGCCGGGCGCGCCCGTGTTGCCACCGGGAGGTGTCACGCCGCCCGGCCCCGAAAAATAGGGGACATTTGCCGCACGATGGTTGAATTCCCAGCGAAAGGTGATGTACTGGCTGGGCATGTAATCGAACGTCGCGGACGCATCCCACGCCTTATACGGGTCGCCGGGATTCTCCGTGAAGTAGGGTGTGCCTGAAGCCGCGGTCGCTCCATTAATTGGCGGCAGCAACACCAGGTACCGTCCGGGGTTGTTGATGGCGCCACCCCCGAGCGTCACCGCGTAGAGATCATGGTGGAACCAAACCCGGTTGTACAACATGAATCCGAGGAAGCTCTGCTTCGGGCCGCCCGGACGATTTCCAAAACAACTCACACCGCCGCCGCTTTCACATCCGGCATCGACAGTAAAAGAAAACGCCGCCTTGTCGAGCATCTTGTCCGGCGTGTCGTAGTATTTGATTTGGATGCTGTCGTCGGTGTGGAAGCGCGTGCGGCCCGTCACACCCAAAGTGTCTCGGCCGACCGCGTACTGGTTGCCAAGAATCGACAGCCAGCCATTCGGACGCCAAAGGATTTGCCCCCCTACGCCTGGACGCTTGTTGAATTTGCCGTACGATTGCCATCCATTCACGAACCACGGCTCGATCTTCAGTTTATCGGTCGGGAAAATCTGGACCCGGACGCCATTGAAAAACCACGGCGTGTTCGACGAGACATACGACGGTTGATAAGCCCAGTTGTCAAAATTGTAATAGCTGAAAAGGCCGACATAAGACATGAATATTCCCGCATCCACATTGATCCCATGCAGCACATCAAAGTGGTACCCGCCGTACGCTTCCGAAATGTAGCGGTAAGCGTCGGCCAGGTTCCACTGGCCGCGTGCCGGACTGGCATCATTGCGCGGCGTCGTTTGTGAATACATCCCAAATTGGGTCATCAGCCGGGCGCGGACCTTGTCATAATGGAAGTCGCCGCCCACACCGAGTTGTGTCATCTGGACTTCATTCGCCCGGAAGACCTCGCTCGACCCACCAATCGTGTTGTCCTGGGGATGGTTGAAGTCGTAGATGTAGTCGACATCCGTTCTGATTTCCGGCGTAAAGAACTTCGTGTCCATCGCGGCCTCTTTGGTGCGAGGGTTGCCGTTCAACCATGTGAAATCTGCAAAGGCAAAGGGCTCAGAGGCTTTCTTGCTCTCACCTGGGGGCGGAGCAGGTGGGGCGGGCGCGGCCTCCCTTTGTGCTTGCATAAAGGAGGCGGAATCCTGTTTGAGCTCACGCGGCTGCGTAGAGAGTGAGGCGGATTGAGTCGCAGCGTCGGATGATCCGCCCGCTTTAGATTCGAGTGCGGCCAGTCGCTGTTCCAGCTTACTGATTCGGTCGAGCAGTTGCTTTTCCCGATCGGTTGGCGAAGCCCCACTTTGATTTTTTGGTTCCGATCCCCTCGGCGGCTGATTTGATTCCTGCGCAGGAGTCCACATCGATCCTGCCATGAAGAGGACTGTACATTGCAGACAGATGCAGGCGGACTTTAGCAGCTTTCCCATCGTTGTCTCCTCAGGATTAGGTAAGAGGTCCTCGATACGCGATGTTCCACCGGACCTGTCTTTGATAAGAGTGAATGGCTTGACTGTGGTGCCCGTGTTGAACCGCACAAGAGCTCAGGCCGATTGAAATGAGTCGTCATCAAAAATCGTTCTTTAGCGCTTTGCGACTTCGGTAACCTAGCAAGAGGAGAATAAGGAAGTCATAAATGAAAAATAAAGAGTCCATAAAGATGGAGTAAAAAGATGATCAAGAGACGTGCCTCTTACTGGACGGTCGGGGCCATGCCCGATGATTTAGCGGTTGTCTAGAACCCGAATGATCTCAGAGGAGCTCTACTTTAGCGGGGTCATTGGCCCGCTCAGCAAGCAGAGAGCGAATGGGTTTCTTAAGGAGGGGATGAATAAAGTCTGGGGCCAGTTCGGCCATCGGGACCAGAACGAATTTTCGCTCGGCGATCCGTGGATGGGGAACGACCAGATCGAAGTGGTTGATGACTTCGCGGTCATAGAACAGAAGGTCAATGTCGATAGTCCGGGGACCCTTGTCGATGGTTCGTTCCCGCCCGATCTTGTTTTCAATGCTCAGGCAGTGGGCCAGCAGATCAGCCGGGGGGAGCGGGGTTTCAATCGCGAGGACCTGGTTGAAAAACCAGTCCTGGTCCAGGTAATCCACTGGAGACGTTTTGTAGATGGAGGATTCCCGTACAATTCTAACAGTCGGGGTCTGAAGCCAAGCCCGAGCCAGTCGAAGGTTTTCGCGTTTGTCCTCGACGTTGCTCCCGAGAGCCACGTAGGCGGTATGTAAGCCGGATCGGTTCTCAGTCACAGGAACTCCTTTCCAGGATTTTAGCACGATCGGTGAAAAATTTAAGGCCTCGAAGGCGCACACCCGAGGGGTCGAATGGCTAAGGATTCGGTGAGGAATGATGGCCGGGGATTGACAGGAGAGGGCTCAAAACCCGGAGCAGATCAATCATGACCCGAAGCCGGAGCTGAGTATCAGAGATGGATTGGGTGGCCTCGGTTGCTTCCTTCGGGAACAACGGGGTCAGCTTGGTGAGGGCATTCGAGGTGGCGGAATACATCGAAAAGAAAACGGGCGGCGATGTGGAATTCCTGAGCAAGCGTGAATCGCCCTGTTCGCTTTGAGCCAGACCTTCATTGAGGTACTTCCGGGCCTGGCCCGCTTCTCCCATTTGGAAATACGCCAGGGCGATTTGCGCGAGCGCAGCGGCCTTCGATTGCGGGTTACTCTCGAGAAGCAGCCGGGGCAGAATCTCTTCAAGCCGGCGTGAAAATTCGACGGGATGGTTTTTTTAACTTGTTTGAGCTTTAAACAGGTCCTGGTACAGTCCCAGAGAGAAAGCGGAGGGGGGCTGGGTTCCCATATTCATCATCTGTTCGAGGGTGGTGGGCTGATCTGGATCATCAGCGGGCCGGTCGGGACCCCCTCTCGGATCAGACCCGGGGGTCGAATTCGCCTGCGCCACGGAATTCGAAGACCGGCGCGGTCCTATATTGGGAGGGGTCGATGAACCCGGAGTGTATACGGCATGCGGATTGGGGGATGCACCGGCGCGAAAAATACGCCGGGTAGAAGCCTGCCTCAGGCTGTCCTGATTTCTTTTATCCTGGAGCGTCTTCATCCATTCCCTTGCCAAGGCCGGATTGCTCTTTTGCATGAGGGGTAAGAATTGACTCAGGATGAGGAGATGCGTGGGACCGTAAATGCCTTCCTGCGGGCCTAATGGCTCAGGGTCATCGGATTTTTCCGTCTCCATGTTCGCGTCGACCTCGTCGGCCTTTTTCAGGAGGACTTCAACTCCCATCTCGACAAGGGCCGGATTGGAGGTCCCGACAACCCGGGTGAGAGAGGCAAAGGGACTGATTAAGGCTTCCTCTGCAGGGAGGAGATTAAATTTCCCCACCGCCTGGGAGAAGAGTTGTTGCGAACGATCGGGAAGAGCCTTTTGGAAGAACTCGGCAATGGTGAGCGTTTGGTCGAAATCAACATCTTCCTGCACCAGGGCGGGAGCGATTTTCTGGAAAAGCGCCTCCGTGTCCTCAGCGGGGATCCTTCGTGCCAAATCCGCCAACAGAACCAGCTTCACATGTTCCCCGGAGCGGGCGGCTTCAGGGGCCGGGGGTTCCGGTTGTAGGATCAAGGCATGGGCGACCGCGCGAGAGAGATCGAGCTTGGCCTCGTCGAGAATAATTTCTCGCTCCAACGTCTCGCGCATGCCCTGCTTGTCGGGGGCGGAAACTTGTTCTGCGGACCGGAAGGCCTGCTCATAAACCCACAGGGCTCGAGTGGTATCCATGGGGACTATGACTGAGGCCAATTGCCGCAACCCCGCGGCGCGCAGTTCGGGCCGGACTCCTTGGGCTGTGAGAAAGATGGCGTTGATAAACGCCTTCAGATCGCTCTCAGAAAAATCCTTCCCAGAATTAGGCGGCTGCTCCGCCATCGAATCCGTCGGGGCCGCCAAAGCTTCAGCCTGAGCTCCCGGTGTAGGGGAGAAGAGCAGGAGCAGGGCCATTGCGAAGATGGGGAGGGGGAAAATGATCGATCTTTTCAGCAGTGACATGATTGAGTCTGCCCGCGAGCGCAAGGGAACCGCCAGGCGAAATCCCTGGAGAACGAGCGGGCGCTTCACGTGTTACTCAATGGAAGAGGGGAGTCTGCCCGCCCTGGGGAGCCATCCCGAGATAACGATAGCCCAGCGGCGTAACCACCCGGCCCCGGGGCGTCCGGTCCAGGAACCCGATTTGAATCAAGAACGGTTCGTAGATCTCCTCGATCGCATCCTCCTCTTCGCTCATGGCTGCGGCGATGGTGGAGATGCCGACCGGCCCTCCATTGAACTTGTGGATGATAGTCTGCAGCACGGTGCGATCCATCTCGTCCAGCCCGCGCTCGTCCACATCCAGCATGCTCAGTCCATCGATCGCCAGGGGATGGGTGATTGTACCGTCTCCCTTAACCTGCGCAAAATCGCGCACGCGGCGCAGGAGCCGGTTTGCAATTCGAGGAGTGCCGCGGGAGCGGCGCGCCAGCTCCGCGATGGCCGAAGATTCAATTTCGACGCTGAGGATGGAGGCAGAGCGGGTCACGATTTCGGCGATACTGGACTCTTCATAATAGTTGAGCCGATGAATGATCCCAAAGCGGGAGCGCAAGGGCGCCGAGATCAGGCCGGCCCGCGTGGTAGCCCCGATCAGCGTGAACTTCGAGAGCGGCATGGTGATGGCCCGGGCGCTCGGTCCTTGTCCGATCATGATGTCCAGCTTGTAATCCTCCATCGCCGGGTAGAGAATTTCCTCAATCGCCGGTTGGAGACGGTGAATCTCATCGATGAAGAGAACATCGTTTCGCTGAAGGTTGGTCAGCACGGCCGTGAGGTCTCCCTTGATTTGAATCAAGGGACCGGAGGTGGACCGGAAACCGACCCCGAGTTCGTTCGCAATAATACTGGCCAGTGTTGTCTTGCCCAACCCCGGAGGACCATAGAGCAGCACATGATCCATCGACTCTTTCCTCGCCCTCGCCGCCTCGATCCCGATGGAAAGATTCTCGCGAACCTTGGGCTGTCCAATGAATTCCTTGAGAAAACGGGGGCGAAGCGGCAGTTCAAAATTGGCGTCGTCGTCGAGGGGTTGACCTGAAATGAGACGTGGCATGACTACAGCTTATCAGAATTTGATGCTCAATCCGCCGCGAATCACTCGCGCCTGTTGGGAAAGGAAGTCGATGGGGAGGGAATTGCCAGGGCGGGAAGACCCTTCCGAGAACAGATTTCGAAAATCGGCCTGCGCCTCGAGTTGGCCGGGCAGCATGGTGAAATTGGGAAGAGGCTGCGTAATGACCAGGTTGAACCCGGCTTCTGAGGCATAAAAGTTTGATTGGAAGGGATCGACGATAGTCACCGGAAGACCAAAAATCTTTCGGTAGATCATGTTGAGCTGGGTCTGCGACCGAGGAACCTGGAATCTCAGGCCTCCCGTGACGAGGTGGTAGGAACGGTTTTTGAAGAGCTGTGCCACTTCCACCCGGGGATCTATTCCCTGAACAGTCCCACCGTCAACTTCCTCCAATCCGCCGGCGTAGTTGTAGCCGAGAGAGACGGAGAGCCTCTGCGCGGGATGGGAAAGCAACGCGATGCCATACCCGCGCTGGATGGATCCTCCCACATCAACCGCATCGAAATTGGATAACAATAGGGTTCGGTTCCTGAACTGGTCCTGGTAGACGCTCACAATGACCCGGGTGCGTTCCGCAACCTTTCGTTCGAGACTCAACTCAAGATGGTTTATGGATTCCGCCCGAGTGGAGTTGGGGGACAGGGTCATTCGAGCGATCGAAGGCAGGCTGATGGATTCGCCCTCCGGCAGATTAAACATCTTGGCGCGTTCCAGGGTGGTGTTCATCGCCGCGGCATGCAGCGTCAAAGAGGGTGAGAACTCGGCCGTGATCCCAATGCGCGGGCGAACAATGTTTCTTGTCCGCACCGACTCGAGGTGGTCGAAGGTCATCCCCCCCATCATCTCAAGGTGATCCCCTATTTTGAACCGATCCTGCAAATCCAGCGAGACCAGGAAATTCTGAACCTGAGAAAACGTGGCATTTCCATCGGAGAGGGATGCTACCGCCTGCGAGATCTCAGTGCTATTGAGGAGGGGCAACCCGAATTGCCGCAGGCCCAAAGAAACCGTGGCCGTGTGACTTTCATCGAGCCGGATGTTGAGTGCGCTGCAAACACTCGCTTGGCTCGAACCCGAGAATCCAACCCCCCCGGCTACCAGGAGCTGGGTGCTGGGAGAGAGTGGGTGGATAAAGGCAAATGACGAATTAAAGGAATTGGCATCCGGGCTGGCATTGGAGACATCGTTCCCTGAAGAGATTTCCAGGATCCCCCGGAATGGCAGGAGGGAACCCTTCAGGGAGTTCTCCGCTACGGCCTCGAGATCCCCATTCTCCCTGAACCGCAGTATCGGGCGGGTGGACCGCGAAGTCCTCAGGATCCACTTTGCATCTTCGAAACTATCTTCCCGCTCGGTCGTAATCCGGGGGGGCTTAAAAGCCAGGGTGAGGATATCGGAAAGATGGATGACCAGCGAATCATTCCCGCCCGGGCTAACGACCAGTATCTTAGAGACCTCATTCCAGGGGGAGACAGTAAAAATCTGAAGCGTGTAAGTGCCGGGGAAAAGCGAGGTGAAATAAAATTGGCCCTTCAGATCGCTCAGTGTTTTTCGTTCAATGGGCAACAACGAGCCCATGCTATGAAGCGCCACGGCCACTCCCACCGCAGGCTCACCGGTGGGGTCTTTGACCGTGCCGCTCAAGGAGCCCAATTCCAGCCCCAGGGCACACGTTCCCCCCAGGAAAAACAGGAGAAACCCGATGAGCACTCGATGTTTCATGAAATGGTCGTCCCGGTCATCCCTCAGAGAACTCTGACCTCGTGGTCCGGCAGAGGGAGGTCTTGCCGATCTGAAACCTAATCCTCTTCAGCCTTCATTGCCCCCGCGACAGGCTTACTTTCAGCGCCGCCCCGGAGGATTGACGCCCGTTCCCGATGCGCTAGTTCTTGACTTCAAAGCTGGCCGGACGAACGATCGTCTGCTTGCTGATGTTATCACTGATCTTGATTTCAACACTATACTTTCCCGGCACCAAACTGTCGAGGCGCATCAGCTTCTCAATGGTGATCTGAGACGATGCTCCTTCGACCTTCTCCGGCGCTTCAATGTAGTTCAAGACCTGTGATTTGTCTTTGTCGCTGGTAATGGTGTACTCCACTTGAACCGACGGGCGGTTCGTCTGCCCATCCAACGCTAGATTATACACCTGCATGTAAATGCCGAGGTTTTGCTGTCGGTCGAAGGTGACCTTGACACTGGGTCTCACCTTCATCGAGCCGATTACAAACTGCTGGTCCGATCCCACCAATTTCGATGGAATTTTCTCAATCTTGTCCGCCAAAATCAAGGTGCTCGATTCCAGTTTCTCGTCGTTGAAGGAGGGGACCCTCAAGCGGGTTGTATAGGACCCAATGTTTCCACTGTTCACATCCTTGAGGACGAGGTCGATCTTGTAAAGGCCGGGCCTCATAGGGAATGCTTTTTGGAAGATGGAGGAGCCTGAAAGTTCCCGCTGGAATTCGCTGTCCGGGATGCGGCGATCGATGACCTGTTCAAAGGTCTGGGCAATGCGTCCGTTCACCCCAGTAATCCGTCCATAGACGTTGACGACCGCCTGGTGGATCCCTTCTTTATCCACATAGGTCAGATTCTTGTTCTCAATCTGGAGAGTGATCGGCGTCAGAACCGTCTCATTGGTAATCTTAATGAAGTCACTGCGCATTTCGAACGGCAGTAAGTTGTATGAAATCTTCGTCTCCACCACCGCTTGGAGATCCTTGAACTTCACCGCGGGCGCCCGAAAGACCTTGGAGAGCAACTCCAGGCGCTCAAACGGATTAGAGGAAATGGATTGACCCCCCAGGGATTTGCCCAAATGCGTGCCATCCGTATTGTTAAACCGATCGGTTTTGCTGGAGAGACCCATCTGCTCCATCAGGGTCAGTCCGGCATTTGGGACGTTCAACAAAGCGTCTTTTTCACTGGGATCGATGGTCAAATGATACTCACCACTCAGGGTGGGGTCAACAAACTCCAGCATCACTTCATTCCCAATATCCTCGATATAACGATATCGCCAGATCTCAAAAGGATAAGTAGACGTGGATCCGCCGCCCTCTTCAGTGGGCCGATCGTAAGAGCCGCCACTGGGATGGGATTCGATCTCATCCGCCGGGCCATACATAATGTAGATGCGTCCCCGGTCCGTTTTCCATCCGGGAATCCCCGAGCCATAGTGCTCGTTCGTATAGGCGATCCGGCGATAGTGCTCTTCCTTGTACTCATTCTCTGCCGTGTCCGGGCTTGGATCCCGTCGCAGCCAGAACTGCTCAATGAAGTTATCACGCTCTTCATCAGTGGTCAGGTTTTTGAAAGCCTTCCGCTCCTCGTCCGTGATGATGTAGGTGACATCCTTGTCCAGCCAATCCTTATAAAACTTTCCTTCTTTTTCGGCTTTGAGCGATTTTTCCCGCTCTTTTTGCTCCTTGGATTTCTTATCTGCCATCGAGGCAGATCCGGTCAGCAGGAGTGCTACGACAAATCCCACCGTTACCCAATTTAAAAGTTTGGATGCTTTCATAGGAGAAGTCTCCCTCACGGACTACGATTGACAGGACGTATTGTATTTTTAGGGCTGGATGGAGTCAAGCCCTTTCGCCCTCGGTAAGATGCAAATCGATGCAAATACGTTGTGTCAGGGGCGTTAGGAGACAAGAAAATTGTTCATATTATGATTAGATAGGGCCTTTATTTTGATTGCAAATCCCGGGGGCGTGGGCTAACATTTTTTTTGACCATGAAAATTGCTGTCGGCAGCGATCACGCCGGGTTCCACCTCAAGCAAAAGGTGATAGGGTGGTTGCGGGGAAAAGAGTATGAAGTTCAGGACGTCGGGACGCATTCCGAGGCCCGGTGTGATTACCCGGATTATGCCAAGCTGGTGGCCGAGAAGGTGTCCCGGGGTGAAGTCGAACGCGGAATTCTGGTGTGTGGCTCGGGGATTGGGATGTCTATAACCGCCAACAAGGTGGCAGGGGTTCGGGCGGCCGAGTGTTTCGACCCTCTCACTGCCCAGTTGAGCCGCGCGCACAATGACGCCAATGTGCTTTGCTTGGGTGAGCGTTTGGTGGGTGAAGACATCGCCCTGAAGATGGTGAAAACCTGGTTGAGCACACCCTTCGAAGGGGGAAGACACGCTCAGCGGGTCGAGAAGATCAAGGAAATTGAACGACAGAATCTCAAGGTCCCATCCCCCCAGGGCTCCGGAAGCTCGATTTAGCCCGTGGGCCGTTTCATGGGATTCACTCAAGAATATTGTGGAGAACACCGTCATCAGGGTGAGCCATCAGTTATCAGCGGTCAGTTCTAAGCCATCAGTTGTCAGCTCTCAGCCATCAGCTTTCAGCTATCAGTCGATGGCTATGAATTGTGGTCTGCTTTGCTTGAACCTCAACTGGCCACCCGCAACTCAATGTTGACCAGGCTGAGCCAACCTATAGAGATTGTCTCTTGGCGACTGACAGCTGACCACTGACAGCTGATGGCTGATTCCTGAAAGCTGATTTCTGAAAGCCGATTTCCAATGAGCTATTCCCGGTATCAAGCGCGATCGATCTCATTTGGGGGCCCTCTGACTCGCGGGGTCAAGTGGTTAATCCTCGCGAATGTGGCCGCGTTTGCGATGCGGTTTCTTGTTCAGAGTGTGGCGGGTGTCCCTTTTGATGCGATGTTCGGTCTGGTTCCGGGGCTGATTACCACGCGGTTCTTTGTGTGGCAGTTTGCGACCTACCTGTTCGTACATGCAGGTCCGTTTCACATTCTTTTCAACATGCTTGTCCTCTGGATGTTTGGGTGTGATCTCGAGCGACTCTGGGGATTCAAGAAATTTCTGCAATATTATTTTCTGACGGGGGTAGGGGCAGGCCTGTGCAGTTACCTCGTGGGTCCACTCTCCTTCGTCCCCACCGTGGGGGCCTCGGGTGCGATTTACGGGTTGCTGCTGGCGTACGGCATCCTGTTTTCCGACCGGACAATTTATCTTTATTTTCTGTTCCCCATCAAGGCCAAGTATTTTGTCATGATCATGGGGGCACTCGAGTTTTACGCGGCGGTCGCGGCGTCGGGTTCCGGCATTTCCCATACCGCTCATTTGGGTGGAATGATGATCGGGTACATCTACCTGAGGCATGGTCGATGGTCGCCGGGTTGGCGTGAGGTTTGGTCCCGCTGGAAACTGCAGCGTGCCCGGCGGAAGTTCAGGATCTATTTGACCGAGGTGGGGAAAGAGAAAAAGGAAGCGGAGTTCGAACGCGAGAACCCCGAGAACAAGAAAAAGACGATGATCCAATGAAGGCGAAGGATCACGGGATCAGGGGAGACGAGTCTTGAACCCCGTGCAGAAACACAGGTCTTTTGAGGACCCGCGCGAGGGGGCGGAAAACAATCCCTCTGCCACAATCACCCCATATTTGTTGGGTGTCGACAGGAGTCAGCTGGAGGGGTGGGCAATCAAAGCGGAGCGCGAGCAAAATGAAAAACGCTGCATCAAAACGGTCAGAGTTTTTAGTTTATTTTACCGCTTGACGGAATCCGCTTCTTCCACTATATTTCTAAAGCTTTGAGGTTCTGTTCTTTGACAATAGATTGAGAGTGCCTGAATTCTGATGAATTTCAGGTTTGAGACGTACGTAACCGATCAAGCTTTATATGAGAGTTTGATCCTGGCTCAGAATCAACGCTGGCGGCGTGCCTAACACATGCAAGTCGAACGCGAAAGCCCGCAAGGGTAAGTAGAGTGGCGCACGGGTGAGTAACACGTGGGTAA
>JBAVHJ010000038.1:0-4413 GCA_049685715.1 Terriglobia bacterium
TTCCTCGATTGGAAGCATTTTGAGCTTTAAATTTATTATGTTCTCCCACTAGCGTGACGTTTCCCTATTTTTCTCCCATAATTAATACCGAAGAACTCCACAGCACGTTTCCGCTGCTCCAAAGGACATTGCCGCTGGCCCCCACAGGGATTCCGTTACGGAAGTCAGAACTCCATAAAGAACTAGACGTTTTGACGGGATCTACATTCTGTATCATGCTCACGCCAATATAGCTGCCTCCGCTTACAAAATTTCCTCCCCAGACAACATTATTACTCCAGAGCATGTTCGCGCTGCTCCACAGAACGTTGCTACTACTCCACAGCACGTTCCCGCTGCTCCACAAAACGTTGCCGCTACTCCATAGCACGTTTCCGCTGCTCCATAGGACGTTGCCACTGCCCCAAGTAATCTCATTGCTCCAAATCGTCAGATTGCTCTCGATGATTCCACCCCAGAGAAGGTTTTGGCCCCAGATAATATTGCCTCCCCACTTGACGGTTTCGCCCTGAATTAGGTTCTGAGTGCTCAGGTCTCTTCCATTGCTGATGAGTTGCGATCTGCCCAAGGGAACCCTTGCGAAGGACAGGTTTCGAGCCAGCATGACTGCCCCGTAACTGTTCAAGTACCCGGCGCCTTGGATGATGAAGGGGAGCCGAAGGTCCTGAGCTGTCAACATGAGGATCGCTTTGACCAGGTTTGGAGTAAGTCCGGGGTGAGCCTGCAACATCAGCGCCACCGTGCCCGACACGACAGCGGTGGCCATTGAGGTTCCACTCAGAGTAAAGTAATGCACCTTCCTGATAGCATTCATTTCAGATTGGCTGTAATAGGATGGGTCAACCCGATTCTGAGGGTAGAGATCGAACAAATCGTTCTTACTCGAACTGGGATCAGCAATCGATTTCACGCGATTTCCTGGGGCGATCAAATCCGGTTTCGAGAGGAGATCGATGGCGGTTGGCCCGCGTGAACTGTAGTCCGCGATCGCGTCATCGGAGCGGATAGGCGTTCCCTGAGACTTTGCGGCGCCAACTGTGATCACCATGGGGTCATGGCCGGGGCTTGTGATGCCACCGAATACTATGTTCCCGAATTCATCCTTGCCATAGTTGCCGGCGGCAACGACGACTACAATCCCTGCCCTTACTGCCGCCTCACAGGCTTGCGCGAGGGGGTCCGTCTTGTAGGATTCCGCAACAGGATGCCCTAAGGAAAGGTTAATAATCTGAATGTTGTACTTGTGCCTGTTCTGAATCACCCATTGGATGCCTTCGATGACATCACTCACATAACCCGATCCGTCATCTCCCAGGACTTTGACGTTTATGATATTCGCCTTCGGGGCGATGCCCGTAAGCATCCCATCGGATTCATCTCCGTTACCGGCAATGGTCCCGGCGACATGAGTTCCGTGACCATAATTGTCGTCCGTTGTTTCGGCGGTCGCCAACGCGTTACCAGTGGATCCAACGGTGCTCCATTGAGCCAGTACCCGGTTACCAGACCGGCGAGAGCCGTCTAAATCCTTGCCGTGGGGAGATACACCGGAGTCAAGTACTGCAGTCCCGATACCCTCTCCGTCGACCCCATACCCCATTCGGGCAAGATCGGCGCCCACGGTCTTGGCGGTGATGTCGTTCATGGGACTCACGAGGTGATCTTCGGAGATTCCTTCGACGCCGGGAGTTTGTGCCAATTCCTCCAATCCTCTGAGCTCCACCTCAGCCGCCAAGCCATTGATGGCCCAGAATTCCTTCTTCACTCGCCCCATGCGTTCTTCCAGCTTGCGGTAAATATGCTGCCTGGGTTGTGGTTCAGAAGATATGAGATCGCTGGAAAGCGGGGCGGTCCGAATGATGACTCGAATTAGGCCCCGGTCTCCGTTCCTGACTCTTGCGCGCAGAGATCCGTCGAGTTTTCCCAGGTCTCCTCCAAAGCAAACCAGGGGGAGTGATAACATGACTGCGATGAACAGCCTGATAGTGAAACGACGGTGTCGCATGGGCTCCGTTCTTCCTTCGATGGGTTGGTGGGTTATTCGCCGGAGCATTGATTTGACTCACCCAGTGAGAAGACAGGTTGAAAGTCCGCCAAGCCAGGAGAATTCCAAACTAGGCGAGCCCCACGAAATGTCATGGAATTGGATTCAAGATCGACGATCGGTCCCAGCGACCACAACGGTTGACTTCTTCGGCTGCTGTCTCCACCCTTTGCGTTTCGAGTTACTAATTCTTTTGGACTCATGAAAGCTCCCTCTTGAGTTTGGATTAGTCTTCATTCGGTTTGAACAAAAGACTGGCAGGACATGGGCAACTCCGCAGTTATAGTTCAGCAACCAGGCCGCCAAGCTTTTCACTCTGAAATTTCAGTGGGTTACGATGGCATGAAGTCCAAAGGCTCAGGATTCTGGTCAAAATGACCGACAGAACTTGGGTCAATTTGACCGACCTTGAGTCCCTGAATGTTCGAATGGAGGAAGGGTTGTGGGAGAAAAAAGGTGTATTGGCGATGAAGAAACCCACCAAGAAATGGAGCGATCAACCCCTCTTATGGGAGCTCTGCGATGAAGAAAGCCAGCTTGCCTAAGCAGACATCAGGCCACGGTTTTCACCGTGTGATATCTCGTAGCAATCGTCACTTTTGTAGTGATGGGGTAATATTGAATTCATATCGGGTCCCAAAGGGTTGGAAGCTGTTGGAAAGGGTTATTTCAGCGACGCGAGCGCATTGAGCCCCGCTTATTCATAACCTTTGATTGATTCAAGTGCTTGGAGGGACACACTCAGGGGAGAGTTTTTCTTCCGGGGTTGACTGGGGAGGGCTCCCAAGTGACGACAATTCTCCTTCGTTGAGAAGGAGGGATGTGTGGTGGACCGTATGAGACGGCAGAGTGGCAGAAGCGGAAGAACGATAATGCAAAACTAAAACCACGACCAAAACTCGGTCCGAATGAATCTCACCATCCTTCGAGTGACAAGCTCTCCAAGGGTTCTCTTTCCACAATAAATTTTCGCGTAGCCTGTCATTTCAGGCTTCAAAAGAAGGTCCGGGTTGTTAATCTCACTTTTGACCATGAGCACCCGTACATTTTTGTCTTGAGGATCGGCAATGTCGGAGATCTGGGAAACCCGCCCATCAAACTCTTTGCTGGGATACGCATTGGCCTTTAGTTTTACGTAAAAACCAATCTTTACATCTCCGACTTCTTTCTCAGGGACGGGGATTTCAGTCAGTACCTTTCTCGTATTTGCAACTTGACAGATCACATCCCCCTGTTCCAGATAGGCCTTTTCCTGCTGTTTGAGGAAGTGCGTGGTAATAATGCCATCGATGGGACTCCGAATCGCGGTAAAGGTGCTCTCGGTATCAAGTAGGGTCCGCTGGGAAGTCAGCCCCTCAATTTCGGCCCGTTTTGCTTCGATTTCTTCCGCGCGACTGCCTGCCAGCACCTTGGCCAGGCCCTTTCGAGCTTCCTGGTATAGTTTCCGTTTTTCTTCGACGTCATTCTGGACCTCGTCGGACTCCTTTTTTCGAATGTTGAGGTCGCGCTGGGCCTCATCGAACGACATTGAAGCGAGCAGCTTTTCATCAAACAACCGTTTGACTCGCTCATAATTCTTTATTGCATATTCGAGTCGTTCGCGGGCGATGGGCGCTTGGGCCTCAGCCTTATTGATGGATGCCTCAGCCCGATCGACCTGCGATTGGGCTAGCGCGATCTCTTCTTTGGAGGGACCCGCCAGCATGAGGTGCAATCGCGCTTGGGCTTCTGAAATCCCCGCTGAGGTTTTGGCCTTCTCTCCCGTGTATTTGTAATCAGCCAGACGGGCAATAACATCACCCTTGTGGACCGTCTGACCTTCGTCAAAGTAGATCTGCTCAATTGTTCCTGAAACCTCCGCCCTCACGTCTGCGCGTTCGTAGGGTATCAATGTACACTCACTCGCCACTTTCAGCTCCCAACGGCCCAACGTGAGTACGAGAACCCCGCATAGACAGCAAAAGCTGGTGACAAATAGATTCTTATGTCGCGCCGCACTTTGTTTTTTTTCAGTCATTTTCTTTGGAAGGACGTTTTGAATGGTTTGAACCAGCGGTTCGCTGGCGACGAACAATGCCACTCCCCAGAACAACATAAAACCTGTTCCCTGGTATTTATCAACAAAAAACTGGGAGAATTTGAGGACACAGTATTTGATCAGGCTGAATGAATAAATGAAAGCAAATACTCCATAAATCCAAAAAACTCTCCGCTCCCGTGCGGCAAGCCCCTTCCAGGCACTAGGTTTTCCATTGAAAATGGATTTCGCCTTTGCTCGGAGCCAGGAGAAGGATTTGGCCCGCAGATTCGGAATTGCAAAGAGCTCGGCGAGGATATAGTACCCGTCAAGCTTGAGGAGAGGATTGAAC
>JBAVHJ010000039.1:0-4195 GCA_049685715.1 Terriglobia bacterium
CAGTTGCAGCCGCCAGCGTGTCAGGTAAGCCATGGGGGGCTCATCCAGGTAATGGCGGAAGCGTTCCGCCAACACGGAGCGGGAGGTGCCCGCCTCCTTCGCCAGCTCAGCAATCGTCCAGGGACGGGCGGGATGACGATGCATCATCGCCAGCGCCTTCCCGACCACCGGGTCTCGCGCTCCCGCCAGCCAGCCCGTCTGCTGCTTAGGCAACAACGCGATGTAGCGCCGCAACGTCTCCACGAATAACGCCTCCGACAGCTTGGCGAGAACGGCCTCGCTTCCGGCACACGAGGCATCGGCCTCGGCCACAGAGAAGCGGATTGAATTCTCCAGCCAGCGCCCGGCGGCGTCATTGCGGATGTTGACTTTGAACAGGGGCGGCAGCCCGCCCAGGAGAACCTCGGCAAGCCGGGGCTCACACGTCATGTAACCACAGACAAATCTCGAGATTTCGCCGCCGCCTCCCATGCGGGCGAGTTTCAGGCCCTGGGAGAAAATTCGCGCCAGTTCACGGCCGAGATCCACCGTCTTAATGCGTGCGCCGTCCTCCAAGATGTGGGCATCGCCGTGAGGAAAGATCACGACATCACCGGCCTCCAGAGGCACACGTTCGCCTTCCTCCAACCGCGCGAATCCCCGGCCTTCGGTCAGTAAGTGATAAATGATCACATGACCGGCGGTCGGCGCCAGGTACGGAGCCACGGTGCGCGAGGGCGGGGACAGGACGCTCCACGGCGAGGAGAATTCGGCGTTGTAGAAAACCGCCCCGTCGAGCTTAACCACTTTCAGCACTTCCGACAGTACATCCATTCAAACCTCCTCGAGCGGGGAGAGACAAGAACGGCACTAAGTTAAGGGCGTGCCGCTCTAAATGAGCCAAATCCCTGAAAGGGATTCCTTCATCAGCCCAGGGCAACGCCCTGGGTTTGAAATCATTGTTGAAGTCCCCGAACCCTGAAGGGGTTCCATGGGATGTCGCATGCCAGGTGATCGCCCCTGAGTGGGGTCAACACGAACCCGGGAGCTACCTTCAGCCAAGGTCATCCCTCTCAGGCGGAGATTGGGACGACTCAGGCGGAGTCACCCGGCATCCTCGATTTCTAGAGAACCCCTTCAGGGTTCCTGGCCAATACAGGAGGGGACGCAAACCCAGGGCGATGCCCTGGGCTGATACAGACATCCCTTTCAGGGGTGGAGTTCCCTCCTGCTCCAGCGGTCTTTGTTTAGTGCCATTCGGGACAGACACCTGCATTGAAGACGATATTCGACCTATGTCGAAAAAGGAGTCGGTCCCCTTCATCCCGCGGCGCGGACTCTCGGCAAATCGTACCGGACGCTCGGACAAGCGAAACGCATGCTACCCCTCCAGGAGCAAGAGAGCAAGACGCTCAGATAAGTATCCAGCCACATCCTGCCGCATAGTGACTGTGTCGACCCAGCCGAAGCAGAGAATCGCTGGTCGACCAAAATTCAAACATAAAGGAGAAATGAATGATGAGCACTAAAATGGCGACTGCACAGGTACTTCCAAAGACTGTCAACGGAGTCACGGTTGACGACCTCTCTAAGACCATCGATGCCATCAAGTCCACCCCGGCCATCGCGAAATTCAAATTTCGCATTCGCAATCAATGGGTGGACGCCAGCCAAAATAGGTCGACCGCGGACACGTTTTACGGTGCCGGCCAGGAGCAATCGCGACCGAAGCCGTTTGTGCTGGAGGCTGATGAACCTCCGGTTCTGCTCGGCAAGGATGCCGCTGCCAACTCCGGCGAACATCTGCTTCACGCCCTGGCATCTTGTTTGACGACGGCCATGGTCTATCACGCCGCGGCGCGCGGCATTCACATTGAAGAAGTCGAGTCTTCCCTGGAAGGCGCTGTTGATCTGCAAGGTTTTCTTGGACTCGACAAGAACGTTCGCAATGGATTCCAGGGAATCCGGGTCAATTTCAAGATCAGAGCTGACGTGCCAGACGAGAAGTTGCAGGAGATCATCCAGCTGGGGCCGGCACACTCTCCGGTGTTCGACTCGCTGACCAACGGAGTGCCCGTCTCGGTCACGGCGGAACGGCTGTAACACCACGGAACCACCACACTCGTGCCCTGGGTGGGAGCCAACCGACCTGCCCAGAGGGGAGAAAAACCAGTGACAGCCACCCATATTCCCGAATCGAGATTGGAAAGGCCAGACTCCATTGGTTGCTCCTTGTGGGCGGAACAAACTAAGCATTTCAGGGGCCGAGGCCAACTGGTGGCTCTTCAATCGGCAGAAGGAGTGTGTTACTATAGCCGCCATCCCGTGAAGAAACAACGGATGAGTAGACCTCCCGAGGCCACTCGGAAAGTCAGGCGTCAGGGTGCTGGCCGCTGCCGCATGCATTCCTGACTATTTGAAACGGAGGAATTTCTATGGCAACAAAACTTAACCAAGAAATCCAGGAATTGAAGGGTACCGTCAAGGGCCAGGTCGTCCTTCCGGCCGATCCCGCCTATGACAAAACCCGCCAGATATGGAACGCCATGATTGACCGCCGCCCCGCTGTCATTGTGCAGTGCGCACATGCCGACGATGTTCCCCCTGCAATCCGGTTTGCCCGCGAGAACAAGTTAGAGTTGTCCATTCGTGGCGCAGGACACAGCATTGCCGGGCTCTCGGTCTCGAATAACGGTGTGATGATCGATTTCTCAACCATGAAGGGCGTGCGCGTCGACGCCCAGAAGCGACGGGCGTATGTCGAACCCGGGGCTACGCTTCGCGATTTTGATGCAGCGGTGCAAGCGCATGGGCTGGCGACACCGGTCGGAATCAACTCCACCACGGGAATTGCAGGTCTGACCCTGGGGGGCGGGTTCGGATGGCTGACGCGGCGGTACGGACTGACCGTTGACAACCTTGTGTCCGCGGACCTGATCACCGCGGACGGGAGCCGGGTCCACGCCAGCGAAGACAGTCATACCGATCTATTTTGGGCCATCCGCGGGGGAGGCGGCAACTTCGGCGTGTTGACCCAGTTCGAATTCAGGCTCCATCCTGTGGGTCCGGAAATACTTGCAGGGCTGATTGTGTTTCCCTTCAACCAGGCCAAACAGATACTGAGACAATACCGTGAATTCGTAAAGTCAGCGCCCGAGGAGTTGAATGTGTGGGTGGTGATGCGCCAAGCCCCGCCTTTGCCATTTATTCCCGAAAACTGGCACGGCAAGGAGGTTGTGGTGCTGGCGGTTTTCTATTCAGGCGAGATCGCAGCGGGCGAGAGGCTTATCCAGCCCCTGCGCCGCCTGGGCGATGTTGTCGGTGAACATGTCGGGGCCATGCCTTACACCCAATGGCAGCAGGCCTTTGATCCACTGCTGACACCGGGTGCACGGAACTACTGGAAGTCGCACAATTTCACGGAACTTCGCGATGAGGCGCTGGACACCATGATTGAGTATGCGGGCAAATTGCCCTCGCCTCAATGTGAAATCTTCGTCGGACTGATCGCGGGAGCAGCCAACGCCGTGCCTTCCGATGCGATGGCGTACAGCAGCCGGGACGCGAAGTTTGTCATGAACGTGCACGGCCGGTGGGAGAGCAAATCGGATGACGAGAAGGGCAGAGGATGGGCACGCGCCTTCTTCGCCGCTGCGGCCCCTTATGCTTCTTCAGGGGCCTACGTGAACTTCATGACCGAGGAAGAAGACGACCGCGTGGCTGCGGCCTACGGAGCGAACTACCCCAGGCTCGTACAAATCAAGAACCAGTACGACCCCGAGAACATCTTCCATCTGAACCAGAACATCAAACCCGGCGCCAAGGCACGCCCCGCGAGTTAGAACCGCACGGCGAAGCGATGAATTTTTGAGGGTCAAGTTTAAATTTTCCATATTCTTCATCCGAAACGATCACAACTCAAAATTTAGACTTGACCCACACGTCTGTGACTAGATCAAACTCCAAATTCCAATCCGCCTGCGGCGGACAAAGTCCAAATAAAATCCAGAATCCAAAGTCCACACAAAAGGGAGCTTCCGAGTTTAGTGTGGGTAAGAACAAACCGCAAAGCCCGCCAAGTAGGCGCAAAGAGCGCTAGCAGAAGGGATATGCGGGAAGAAATGCGTGGCTTCTTGCGGCCTTTGCGCCCCCTTCCCGCTCTCTGCGGTTAAACGCGCCTCCTGGACGGGTGGCGCACACATGCCAAGAGCACATG
>JBAVHJ010000040.1:0-4636 GCA_049685715.1 Terriglobia bacterium
TCTTCGACCGTCGAGGCACTGACTAGGTTACTGCCGTATGAGAGTCAACGCTGAGGTAGCTCTTCCTCCGATGTTGGAGGTGACTATCAGAGGCGTTGCCGGTGGCACAGCGGGCTCAGGTGCCCCCACTAGGGTGATGAGGTAGAGACCACCTCCGTTGTTGGTGAACACGTTGCTCCCCAGACTCTTGGGGTCAAAGGTGGCGCCTGTGGCCGTGACGTAAGGCTGCAAGCTCAGGATTATGTTCGGGCTGACGACTGACGATGAAGCGGTAATATCCAGCCGCTGCTTGGAAGTCCGGTACACCGCCGAAGTGATGATGACAGCGTCCGGAGCAGGGTTCACAGTCACCGAGGTCAACGCTGGTGCCGAACTGACATTCGCGGAGTTCGTTGCCGTCACGGTGAAGCTGATTACGGTGCTTGTGGTTGTACCCACCGGCAGCGTGAGGGTGAAGCTGATCGTCGCGCCGCTGAAGGGATTCGGGTTGATGACGATTGGTGCCGCTGGCGCCGTCTGGAGCCAACTGAAGGTGCATGCCAGCCCTAGAGGATCAGTGCAAGTAGCCGTTAATGTTACCGGCGTTCCGGAAATCACTGTCAGGGGCGCAGGGGCGCTGACGGTCGGAGCTGCTGCCGCGTTGACCGTGACCGTCACGGTGGCAGAAGAGGAGCCAGCGCTATTCGTTACCGTCAAAGTGAAGTTCAACACGGTGGGCGTTGCCACAATGGGCGCCGTGAAGGTCGGGTTGGCGGTTCCAGCCCCAGTAAGGGGCACCTGTGAAATATCCAAGGGGTTCTGGGCCCACGCGAATGTCAAGGGGGCCGTTCCCGTGGAGGCGCTGCCGTTGAGCGTCACGGGTGAACCAGAGGGCACCGTCTGGGCTATGCCGGCGTTGGCGACAGGGGGCACGACTGAACCCGGGCAACCTGCAAGCGACGGAGCTGCCGCGCCAGGCCATGGATTGAGCTGCCCTCCAAGCGTTCCTGCGGAGGAAGTATAACCGCCACAGGCCAGGAACGGGATACTCTCAAAGTTGTTCGAGACGATCGGGCTTCCGGGAATGTTTTCCGGGAAGATTAACGTGGTGATGGGGGCGTGGTACTGCCCGGCAATGAGCCCGTTGGCATAGACGGTAGTCTGGCCTGGTGCCCATGCGCCTTCGATCACAGCCCGCATCTCTCGCGTAGCCGGCAGGAAGGTGCCAATTGCGTTCATGACGCATTGCTTGTCAGGTTTTGTTGGAACCGTCCCAAAGGGTGCACAGGGGGGACGGAAGCGCCAGCGTCCCAGAACCGCGCCTGTGGGCGGACCTGGATCCACACCAATGGTGCCCCAATCACGATCGATCGAGGCTCCCGTGGAGGCGGCATAATCGATTCCATAGATATGGATGCTCCGGCCCGGGTCGGTGGTCATTCCCTCGAACCGGGTTCGGATCACCGCCTCGGCCGCACCAAGGACCGTCAAACCGCCCGTTCCGAGAATGAACGTATCGGTCATCACATAGGCAGGATTGGTTCCCGGCATGGTGAAGATGGCGGTGTTGTTGATGATGGTGTGAGCGGAGATGTATGTGCCCGCAGTCCCCGTGGCTGGCCACGGGCCTGCAGTGGGAGCCGCCGCATTGTCAGTGACGAGCGTTCCCGAGAAGGTGACATAATCACCCACCTCAAAGGGCGCCTGTATGTTCGGATCCGGCGGGGCAGTCACTAAGGGGGCAACTGCTGGAGCGTTCATGAAAAACTTGCCGACGAAGTTACCGGTCAGGTCCTTCGGCCGCTGGGCTTGGGGGCACAGCGGATCGTCAGCTACGGCCGGGTCGGTTCGCGGGAAGCACATGGGGAAACCGGTCCCGCTCATAATCGTCGGGTTATCGGGGTCGAGTGTAAAACGGATGTCTGGCGACAACCCTTTGCTGAACTTGCCGGTGGTCCCACCCGCCGGGATGGGGTCGTTGATCCGCACTCGGGCACCGGTGGTACGATCCCCGATCACGCCGCCGACTCGCATCTCGCCGAGACTGTAGTCCATGAAGTTAATGAATCCCTGTCCTTGGTTCAGGGCCTGTTGGGAAATGTAGATGAGCCCGGCAATGTAAGTGTTGTTCACGCGGTTACCCACCACCTCAACTTCATACTGCGTGAGGGGCGTTGGAACATCGGCCATGGCCATGCCCGTCGCGGCATTCGTGTACGGGGCAGGCGCCTGGACAAAGAGTTCCTCCCATGTGAGCGCGTTGGCTGGAAGAATCACAATGGTCTCCCGGGGCACGGTCACGAGGTGGCCGTTGACCTTCAGGGTGCCTCCAGAGTGCGCGTCCCCTGCAGTCGCCAGCGTCGCTTCCTGGAGAAAGCCCGTGATATCAAACTGCGTTACTGCAGGAAGTGGCAGTTGGGCCACTACAGTGCTGGTCCATGCGAGCACGACGAGAAACAAAAGCGTCAGCGCGCCTGGCACCCAAGTCAACTTGTAGCGGGTACGATGATATAAAGCTGCGATTGTTTTCTTGCTCATTGTGGTTCTCCTCTTGTTGGTCATCAGGGTTTTCTTTAGTCTCTTATTACAGAGTCCATTAAGTAGAATGCCGTAGAACTTCAATTAACTTTTATTAACCCGACACGAGAGTCTGTGTGGGAGAGGGCGCCTGTTTGTGCAAATGGCAGATCTCGGAGACTGAAATTGTGACTGCTGCCCTGATCACCAATTGCATTGGATTCTCTATGCTGCTCACGGTCTCGACCGCTCCCACTTTATCTAATTGATTTGCACGGAAAGTCTCTGATCCCCTCATCGTCAAATCATAGTGATTAAGGCAAGCAGTCTTCCACATTCCGTGACTGTCGAATTTGAGGGCGAGTCATACTCTTTAGTCGTTGATTTAATGAGGATAATGAGCGATTCTTCTCGACCGAGAAACTGATGGAACAATTGGTTAATTCTCAAAAAAGGCCGCGAATTAAGCGAATAAACATCAACATTTAATGGTCGTGTTTTACCCTAGAAATCCATCATTCATAGCTGTGAATCTTTGAATGCTGGGATCTATTGGCCCAAGATGAGGAGGCCCTTATTCCAGGATGCTATGGTTAAACGTGGACGGGTTGTCGCCGGAATCCTCAGACGGGCGGGGGCGGGCGGAGGTACATTAGTTCTATCCTTCTTTACTAGGAGCAGCATACTTCATAGGCCAAATATGTTTTCAGTGCCATTGTCCGAATAATTGCGACCTGTGTTACAGCGAATTTGGATCGAGCCCTTGGCTCTGGAGAAGGTCGCTCCTATTGGAAGTGGACTCCGTGGCTGGGTTTGCAAGTCTATAGATAATCCACTCCTGACGGAGTCGACAGTCCCAGTGGCTCAGGAAAGTGAGGATGAACTCACCGAATCGACGACCTGGTGTCATCCTCTTTCCTCATTATTATTTTGATCTTGGGGAATCCATTTCAATATTATCTTGGAGGATCGATCTTATCTCAGTGCTCAACAGATTGGAGCCACGCAGGGCTGATTTATCGGCCCTGCTCATCAACCCCTTATCGAGGCTCAGTTTTAAATTTTAGAATTCAGATCCCGCCACCTGTCAGGAACGAAAGTTACCCCCCTTGCGAACGCTCCGTGTTTCGGTCCTGCCATACCAGGCTCTCCACAATAGAGGCAATCGAAGCGACCAAGAGTATGGGTGTAGAGGATGGGTGATTTGATGGATGACTGGGGGGGACCAGAAGGGAATTTGATCGAACATACCTCTCATCCCCGGCATGATCCACAATAGAACATGACTTCATGATTCACTCTGAACGCAATCGATATTCTCAAGCATGTGTTGAATCCAAACCTTAGAACACAGAAGAGACTGTCAAAATGGTAATAACAACCGTGTTAAAGCAAGTTCACAAGGTGCATTTGATCTATTCTCAGCGAAACAAGTTTGCGAAACAAGCCAGCGAAACAAGCGAAAATTCTCACCTCTAAACCACTGAAATGGCTTCTGAATTTTTTTTTCTTTCTCACAAATCAGAAAGACTAGGCAGGACAGCGTGAGGCTGGGCAGCTCCGTGTCTCCGATATTTCAGCCTCCACTTTTCCGGCCGCCCTCGGCACTCATATGGTTCATCTGTAAGGGCTTTCTATTTTGTGGTGCCAATGTTGTTTTTCTTGATCCTGAAAACAATTAGGACGCCGCGGAAGACAAGCAAGCCCAGGTTCATTGAAATCCTTCGATTCCTCAACCCAGCGTGTTCTTCAGAATCAACACTATTGGCACGCGACCTGCGATAAAGGATGCTGCTTGTGAGGAAATTCGCAATGTATTGAAATGAAACACTTATGCCTCCGTTTCCAAATTAAATGCGTTAGTGGACGGCAAATAAGGGTAGCTAATTCCAGGGGAAAAACAAAAAACTCAAGGTAGAACACAGGAGAAAAAGGAGAGGAAAATGAGCGATAGAAATTTCTTTCTGCCATGGAATGCGTCTAAAGCGCGGATTAAGGCAGCGGAGGATGCAAGAAAGAATAGGATGGAGATCGTCAAAGCATACTCCCAAGGCCAAGTTTCGCGACGTGACCTCATAAAGTGGGGTCTTATCACGACTGGGGGGCTCATCGCCCCGATCGGCGGCCTCAGCCCGTTTGT
>JBAVHJ010000041.1:0-5986 GCA_049685715.1 Terriglobia bacterium
GCCAGGTTTGAAAATCCAGACCGGATTCTTTCGCTGACCCTTTCAGAACTGGGTGACTCGGGAGTAGTGAAGGAAGTCGCCGCGCGGCTTCCCAGTCCGTCACTGTGGGAGGACGCGGACACTGAGATTTCAAAGGCGCATCAGCTTGGAGTGACGCTGATTCCGCTGGATAGTGAGGCCTATCCGCCCCTGCTCAAGGAGATTTTTGACCCTCCGATCCTGCTGTATTTGTTGGGCCATGCCGATGTCCTTGCCACGGACTCGATCTCCGTGGTGGGCGCAAGGCGCGCCACGACCTACGGCTTGCAGATGGCGGTGCAGTTGGCGAGGGACCTGGCATCACGCGGATTGACCATCACCAGCGGGTTGGCGCGGGGCATTGATTCGGCGGCCCACCGGGGAGCCCTCGAGGGACATGGAAAGACCATCGCCGTGTTGGGTTCCGGGATTGACCGCATCTATCCCAAGGAGAACAGAAAACTGGCGGACGAGATTCTGAAAGACGGGGCGATCATCAGCGAGTTTCCGATTGGAGCCTTTCCCGCACCCCAGAATTTTCCGATCCGGAACCGCGTCATCAGCGGGCTCTCACTGGGAACCCTGGTGGTGGAAGCGGCCGAATACAGCGGCTCTTTGATTACGGCGCGACTGGCATGCGAGCAGAATCGGGAGGTCTTTGCAGTGCCCGGCAACCTTACACAGAAGACTGCCTTTGGACCTAATCTGTGGATTAAACAAGGCGCCAAGCTGGTGCAAACATGGCAAGATGTGGTAGAAGAGTGTCCCGTGCGTGTAAGAGAGCGCCTTCTCACGGTGCAACCAGCAGACCTGCCGGGCGCATCCTTGTTTGATGCGACGCTGACCGTCGAAGAAAAAGAGGTTTATGATGCCTTGACGGTGGATGAGCCTTTGCACATCGATGTGATGAGCTCGCGCACCCGCCTTTCCCAATCGCAATTGTTGGGTGCTCTGCTGGAACTGGAGCTCAAAGACCGGATTCAGCAATTACCGGGCAAGTGTTTTGTCCGGAGGGCCTGAAATGGATCCCCTCCGGATCCCTACGACGCTTTCAGTGCAGGTCATGGGAATTTCATCGAAGAATTAAGAATGAGTGCAGGTTGATATGACCAAAGCCCTCGTGGTGGTTGAATCACCCGCCAAGGCAAAGACGATAAACAAATATTTGGGAAGAGACTTTACGGTCAAAGCCTCGATGGGACACATCCGCGACCTCCCCCGGCGAAAATTGGGTGTGGACATTAAGGAAAACTTTGAGCCCACCTATGAAACGATTCCCGGCAAGGAAAAGGTCATTCGGGAGCTCAAAGCCGCTGCGGAAAAAGCGGAGACCATCTATATCGCCACTGACCCCGATCGCGAGGGGGAGGCCATCGGCTACCACGTTGCCGAAGCCCTCGGAGGAAATCACCCGCGTGCAAAAAAGACCACCGCCCCGAAGAACTTCCTGCGGGTGATGTTCAATGAGATCACGAAGAAAGCGATCCAGGAAGCATTCCGGCATGCAGGCAAGATCGATCAAAATCTCGTCGAAGCCCAACAGGCGCGCCGTGTTCTGGATCGGCTGGTCGGTTATATGGTTTCACCCCTGTTATGGGACAAAGTTCGGCGTGGGATATCTGCCGGGCGCGTGCAAACCGTCGCCGTGCGGCTGATCGTGGAACGGGAACGGGAAATCAAGGCTTTCGTCGCACAGGAATATTGGACCGTTGATGCCAATCTCTCGGCACACTTACCTCCAAATTTCGACTCCCGCCTCTTCAAGTTTGGCGATGAAAAGTTGGAGATCAAGAACCAGCAGCAGGCCGATTCCGCGGTCGCCGCACTGAAACAATCAGAGTTCATTGTCGACGGGGTGACCACGAAAGAGAAGAAGCGCTACCCCGTCCCTTCTTTCATTACCTCCAAACTGCAACAAGAGGCCTCCCGCAAGCTGCGATTTACGGTGAAGCGAACGATGTCGCTGGCGCAGCGACTGTATGAGGGGATCGATTTGGGCGACGAAGGGACCGTCGGGCTGATTACCTATATGCGAACCGACTCCACCCGGGTCGGGAACGAGGCGCTGGAAGAATGCCGGCAGCATATCGCTTCGGCGTACGGGGAGAAGTATCTTCCGGAGAAGCCCATCCATTATCGTTCCAAAAAGGGCGCGCAGGATGCCCATGAGGCCATTCGTCCCACGTCCGCGTTTCGGACCCCGGAGGTTGTCCAGCCTTTTCTGGAACCGGATTTATTCAAATTATACAAGCTGATCTGGCAGAGGTTCGTTGCTTCGCAGATGATGCCCGCCCTGTTTGACCAAACGACCATCGATATTCTCGCGGGAAAGTACCTGCTCCGCGCCACCGGATCCGTCCTCAAGTTTGACGGCTTCCTGACGGTCTATGTTGAATCCAAGGACGAAGACGAAAAGGATGAGGAATCCGAAGAACTTGAGCACAAGCTTCCCCTGGTGAGCCGGGGAGAACAACTCAAGCTCAATGAGATTAAGCCGGAACAGCACTTCACCGAGCCCCCGCCGCGTTTCAACGAAGCAACCCTCGTTAAGACGCTGGAAGAGAAGGGGATCGGACGGCCTTCCACTTATGCAACGATCATCAACACCGTCCAGGAACGCGAGTACGTCAAGAAGCTCCAAGGAAGGTTTTACCCGACCGAACTGGGGGTCATCACCAACGATTTGCTGGTGGAGCACTTTGAAGATATCTTCGACATCCAGTACACCGCGCGCATGGAGGAAGCACTGGATGAAATTGAGGAAGGCAAGCTGGCTTGGACCGAAGCGTTGGGGGAGTTTTATGAGAAATTCGAAAAGGATTTGAGCCAGGCCAAGAAAAACATGCGCGATGTCAAGCGGGAGGAGAAACCCACCGACGAGGTGTGCGAAAAGTGTGGCAAGCCCATGGTGATCAAATGGGGACGCCATGGTAGCTTCCTGGCGTGCAGCGGTTATCCCGATTGCAAGAATACCCGGGAACTGACCAAGGAAATCGCCGATACAAACGGGACGGTGACGTCCCCCACCGAAGAAGGTCTGCCGGATGTGTCCGAGGAAGTCTGTGAGAACTGCGGAAAACCGATGGTCCTGAAACGAGGGCGCTTCGGGGCGTTCTTGGCCTGCAGCGGGTACCCCGAGTGCAGGACCACAAAAAAGATTGTGACTCACAAGGGTATGCGCAAGGTGGTGGCTGATGTGCTGTTGGATGAGAAATGCCCGGAGTGCGGCAACCCGCTCGTGATCAAGCATGGACGGTTCGGGGAATTTACGGCGTGCAGCAATTATCCCAAATGTAAGTACGTGAAACACAAGACGGTCGGGATTGTCTGCCCCGAGTGTGGGCAAGGGGATGTCGCCGAGCGGAAGTCTCGATTTGGGAAGGCTTTTTATGGATGCACGCGCTACCCGGAATGCAAGTTTACACTCTGGGATCGGCCTGTCCTTGAACCTTGCCCCGAATGTGGGGCCAAATACCTGCTTGAGCACCATACCAAAAAGGGAGGCACCACCCGGAAGTGTTCCAATGCTACCTGTCATTGGAAGGTGCGGATTCCACCCCAGGAAGAGGCCATCGAAGCCTTGGCCCAATAACCGAGGTCGGTGGATTGACAAGATTTTGTTAACTTTATTTTCGATAGTTAACCTGGCCTTTCACCGTTCTTGAACTCCACTTCCGCTCAAGTGTTCGCGGTCGACCTCTCAGCAGGTGTTCGACACGGTGAAAGGCTTGAACTGAAGTCAACCATTCCTTTCACTGTAGCGGTGTCTTATGCGTAAACTCTTTGGCACGGATGGCATTCGGGGATTGGCCAATCGATTTCCAATCACACCGGAAGTCGCTTTAAAGCTCGGCAAAGCGACTGCGGAGGTATTCAAGACCGACAAGGATCAGCATCTCATCTTGATTGGCAAGGACACACGCCGCAGCGGGTACATGCTGGAGAATGCGCTCACGGCGGGGATCTGTTCCATGGGGGTCCACGTGTTATTGGTGGGTCCCATGCCCACCCCCGCCATCGCCCACCTGACCAAGAGCTTTGCAGCCGACGCCGGAATCATGATTTCGGCCTCCCACAATCCCGCTGCGGACAATGGGATCAAGATTTTTTCACGCGATGGGTCCAAGCTTCCCGATGACACCGAGGAAGGGATCGAGAGGGTGTTCTTCCAGGAGGAGATTCCGAACCAGCACATCATTGCGGGGGCGTTGGGCCGTGCCCAGCGCATTGACGACGCGCGGGGACGATATATCGAATTCGCAAAGGCGACCATCGGAAACCAATCGCTGAAGGGCATCAAAATGGTGCTCGATTGCGCCAATGGGGGCGCGTATTGCGTCTCCCCGTTCATTTTCCGGGAATTGGGCGCAGAGGTCATCGTGACTCATGATGATCCCAATGGATTAAACATCAACCTGGATTGCGGGTCCGAGCATCCCGAGAGCATGCGCGCGCGCACCCTGGCGGAGCATGCCGATGTGGGAGTCGCCGTCGATGGCGATGCGGATCGCGTGGTCATGGTGGATGAGCGCGGAGAATTTGTGGATGGGGATATGCTGATGGCGATGCTGGCCCCTTACATGAAGGCTCAAGGGCGGCTGAAGCACGATACGGTGGTGGCCACGGAGATGTCGAATGGCGGCTTGGAAATCGCCTTGCGTTCATCGTCCATTTTTGTTGTGCGGACCCGGGTGGGCGACCGGTACGTCTATGACGAGATGATGAGAAACGATTACAGCTTCGGAGGGGAGCAGTCCGGCCACATCATATTCCGTGACTATTCCGCGACCGGGGATGGAACCATTGCAGCCCTGCAAGTGATTAATCTGATGAAGCAAACCGGGAAGCGCCTTTCACAATTGGCGGCCGCCATGACCCGTCTCCCTCAGGTGCTGATTAATGTTGAAGTCGAAAAGAGGATTCCTTTTGAACAGTTGACGGCACTTCAACAGACCATCGATCAGGCTCATCAGGAGTTGAGTGGAACCGGTCGGGTCAATGTCCGGTATTCCGGCACTCAAAATTTGTTGCGGATCATGTTGGAGGGAACTTCAGAGCAGCTGATCAACACCCACGCCCATGCCATCGCTGAGGAAGCCCTAAAGGCCCTGGCTCCCCCTGCCAAGAAAAAGAAGGGCGCCTCCACGCCGTAGCGCATCCCAATTCAACCCCACCCCCCCTTCAGGGAGAGGGCGGCTTGGGGTTCAGTTTTGATTCCATGAACTTGACGAACGAAAAGTCATCCGGCATCTTCTCCTGACTGCCTGCCAGTTTGACCAAGTCCTCCTCTCCCGCCTTGGCCGGATCCTCCCCATAAGCCTTGAACAAGCTCTCCAAAGCGTCCTTGGCCGGTTTCTCACTGACCCCTTTGAGCGCGACAGACCGCGCCAGGTTCCAGGCCGCAGCGTCATACTTCTTCTCGTAAGTGTAGGCCAGACCCAGGCGATAGCAAAAAGTCGGCTCAGCGGGCATCTGGCTGATCGCCTTTTCGAATTCTTCTTCAGCGCCCGGAAAGTTTTTTTTCAGAAGTTCGATGAAACCGAGGGAGGCGTGCGATCTCCCGTTCAGCTCTTTCAACTGCGTGTTCCATTGCTCATCGGTCTGACCGGCGGGTTTCTGAAGTGTTGGCACAACCTCCAGGAGCTTTTTGGCGGCCCCGGTGGCCTCGGTGAGTTTCGCCTCGCGTTGGGGATCGTTTTCGGTTACCCGTTCAGGAATCCATGAGGAAAGAACCAGCAGGGAGAGAACATCATCAGCATATAATTGAAGGGTCTTGCGTGAGTAGTCGAGGGCCTTCTCATAATCATTGGTCATCTGGGCTCCTCGCAACCCCTGTTGATAGGCTGCTCCCCTCAGCTCAGAGTCCGGAAAATCCGTCACAAACTTGTCGACCAGGTCCATTTTCAGCTTTGGGTCCGCGGCGGCTTCGATCTTTTGATAGGCATCATATTCCACTTGAGTTTTGGCC
>JBAVHJ010000042.1:0-7225 GCA_049685715.1 Terriglobia bacterium
GACTAAGCCGGGGGGAGTTCAAGTACCGGTGACTCTATGCAGCCTACAATACAAATACGCACGCCGTTCTTCATCTTGACGATTGTCATGGCGATGGTGATCGGGTTCCTCGCCGGGTACATCTACACTAACCAGGTCAACTGGAATAACCAGCGCGTTCCGGGGAGCCCGGTCAGCCAGGGGCCTCCTCCCTCGGGCGCCATCCCTTCCCCGTCGCCCGAGTCCGCCTCGGGCCAGCTGCCGGAGGGACATCCGCCCATCAATCCTGAACCCACGATTGCTGCCATGAAAGCGGAGGCCGAAAAGAACCCGGCCAGCCTTGAAAAGGTCTCGCAGTTGGCCAACTTCCTTTACGATAACAAGCGCTACAAGGAGGCCATCGAGTGGTACGAGAAGGCGCTGAAACTCGACCCGAAGAATGTCGACATTGAGACTGACCTGGGCACGGCTTACTATTACGTCGGCGATTCAAGCTCCGCCTTGAACCATTTTGACAACTCTCTGCGCGTCGATCCACGCCACATTCAAACGATCCACAACAAGTTCATTGTCCTCCTCGATGGCAAGAAGGACATTGCGGGGGCCCGTGCCACGTTGAAACAACTGGAGAGCATCGACCCGCAGAATCCTGCGCTGGCAAGTCTTCGCAAGATGCTTCAGGACGCGGAGAAAGGGATTTGACCTGGAGCCGGAGGAAGGTCTTATCGGGAGGGTGAACCCCCGGCCGACCACAGTCGTTGCCCGGGCTTCGTCTCCTGAGGATTTCGCCAACCCTTCTGCGGCATCGGAACCCCGCAACCGCTTACGCAACTGTTCTTCTAATTCGTTTCTATGATTATTCGACTCCTGCTCCGCTTTCTCTATTTTCTTTTCTTGATCTTTATTATCCGTGCGTTTATTCGCTACCTCTTTCCGGGCTCTCCGAAGGGAAAACCATCGAACGCACCGCCTAAACCTCCCTCCGACTCCTCCCCCAAGACCATCGCAGGGCACATGGAAAAAGATCCCGTCTGTGGGATGTACATTGATGCCCAGACGGCACTTCACACGGATCGAGGCGGCAAGGCATTCTACTTTTGCTCCGAAGGGTGTCTAAAGAAATTTGCGTCGTTGTCAAACTGACACCTGCCTGTCCTAATTTCTTCCGACTCGTCCCCCCCTCGCCTTCCTTCCTCATTTTCACGACCCAATCATTTACTTCTTAGGCGCGCTCATCTAAAATCTCTTCGGACATCTTGAATATCAAGGATCTCCATCTAAAAAACTCTGAATTCTGAAATTTGCTCGGGAGGGAACAAGTGGATTGAGTCTGCGGAGAGGCGGGGTCCGTCATTCGACAAGAGATCCGGCGGCACCGCTTCTTTCCCACAAAAAACCCGCACCTCAGACTTCGAAATCCAGGGCCATCTCGATAACGCATTGTGGCCTGGAGCGGATCGTGAACGCCTATCTCGCTTGTGAGGATCCTTCGCTCCGACGGGTGAGGTTGCCATGCCAAAGACAAATCGATTACGACGGTGGATGATCTGGTTCATGACCGGATGCATTTGCTTGAGCACAACACCACTGGAAGCGCGGACAAGAGTCAAGTCTGGATTCAACTTTTTCTCCTCCAAGCAGGACATCGAATTGGGGCGTGAAGCCTCTCAGCAAGCCGAGAAAGAGTTGGTGCTGCTGAACGATCCCGCCACGGTCAATTATGTGACCCAGCTGGGAAAGAAACTGGCTGCAAAGTCCATGAACCCGAGTTACCCCTGGTCCTTCAAAGTCGTCAATGACAGCGCGATTAATGCCTTTGCGCTACCCGGGGGTTACATTTATGTGAATCGCGGCGCCCTGGCGGCCGCTGACAACGAAGCGCAGATCGCGGGAGTCATTGCACACGAGATTGGTCACGTGGTGGCTCGCCACGGGACAAGCCAGATGTCGAAGGCCCTGCTGCCCCAGTTGGGGTTGGCCGCGCTGGGCGGACTCACATCCGGCAAGGGAGGATGGAGCGCCACCCTCGCGCAATATGGTGTTCCGCTTGGATTAAACCTTTATTTCCTGAAAAATTCCCGGGCTGCGGAAGCGCAGGCCGACCTTCTGGGTACCCAGGAGATGACCGATGTGGGATACGATCCCCATCAACTGGCCCACTTTTTTGAAAAACTGGAGCAGGGGGGGCACGCCAATGTGTCGGGGGCGGCGGCCTGGTTCAGTGATCATCCCTCCCCCGATAATCGCGTTCAGAACATCGATCGGGAAATCGGCACGCTCTCGGTGGCCAGTCACCCGGTCGTGGACACGAACGATTTTGACAACATGAAGGCCCACTTGAAGGCTCTGCCGCCTTCCCCCAAGCCCAAACCCCAGCCCGCTGCCGGTTCGGGCGAAAAGGCGACGAGTTCCACCAGCGGATCCGATGGAGTTGCCTCCCCTTCGGGAAAATATGCCACGTTTTCTCCGCACGAGAACGTCTACGTCATCGAGTATCCCGCCGATTGGCAGACCATGACAGACGATGGGTCGGGCGCTACTTTCATCCCGAAAGGCGGGGTTCAACAGAATGATCAACGCAGTGATATCGCTTACGGGATCCAAGTCTCTCTATTCGACCCGGAGCGACAGGGCGGTCAAAGTAACACCCTTGAGACGATGACGGGCCAATTCATTGGGTCTCTGTTGCAGGGAAATTCTTATCTCCAGGAAAACCGCGCCGAACAACAGCAGATTCAGGTGGGAGGGCGGCGCGCGCTCCTCTCGCGCCTGGAGGGCAAATCGCCTTTCCGGAACGAGATCGAAGTGGTGTGGGTGGCCACACAACAGTACGGCGAGAGCCAACTGTTGACTATTGTCTGTATCGCACCTCAACCCCGCTTCAAGGAATTTGAGCCCGCTTTCAAACACACGATTGAAAGCACGCGGTTTGAAAAATAGAGGCGCCCCGACGGGGCTTCTCTCCCGATGACCGCTCGAACTTAATTTCATTGGAACACATGCCCCAAGACACCTCCTCCAACGGTCGCACCATCAATCCCTGGCTGGCCGCGCTCGCTGTGACCCCGGGAACCCTGATGGAGGTTTTGGACTCGACCGTAGTGAACGTGTCGGTCCCGCATATTGCCGGCTCCCTGGGAGTCACCTTAGAAGAAGCCACCTGGACAATCACCACGTACCTAGTGGCCAACGCCATTGTTTTGCCAATGACGGGATGGCTCTCCAACCAGTTTGGCCGGCGCCGATTGTTCCTGGCTTGTCTGGTTACCTTCACCATCGCCTCCGTGTTGTGCGGCTCGGCTCCGAACCTTACGGCCATACTCATCTTTCGGGTGTTGCAGGGCATGAGTGGCGGGATTCTGGTCCCCATCTCCCAGGCCATCATGCTGGAAAGCTTTCCGCCTGAGAAACGCGGCCGCGCCATGGCGGCGTTTGCCGTCGTCGTCATTTTCGCGCCCATCATCGGTCCCATTCTGGGCGGGTACATTACCGACAACTACTCCTGGCGCTGGATTTTTTACATCAACATCCCTGTGGGCGCCCTCGCGTTTGTGCTCACCAGCGCCTTCGTCTTCGATCCTCCCTACATCCGCCGGATTGCAGGCGCCACAATCGATTATATCGGCCTGGCGCTTCTCGCGATCGGGTTGGGCTGCCTCGAAATCGTGCTCGATAACGGGGAGCTTAAGGACTGGTTCGGTTCCCCTTTCATCAGGAATTTCGGCATCGCGGCGGGTGCGGCCCTGATCATTCTTGTCTTCTGGGAACTCTCCATTAAACATCCCATTGTGGATTTGCGTCTGTTGAAAGACCGGAATTTCAGCGCGGGTCTGTTGCTCATGACGGCACTGGGGATGGTCCTCTACGGATCCATCATTTTACAACCGATCTACCTGCAGACGTTGATGGGCTATACCGCCCTGCTGAGCGGCTTGACACTGGCTCCCCGTGGCCTGACCAGCCTGCTTTTTGCCCCCGTGGCGGGGCGACTTACGGAAAAGCACGATGCCCGCTACCTGGTTGCCTTTGGAATCATTATGACCTCCATCCCGCTTTTCATGATGACACGGTGGGACCTGCAAACTGATTTTCGCGCGCTGACACTGCCCAACCTCATTCAGGGATTGGGCGTCGTTTTCCTTTTCGTCCCCTTGACTACAGCCACGATGGCTTACATCTCCAACGAAAATATGGGAATGGCTTCGGGATTGTTCAATCTTGTTCGAAATATGGGGGGCAGTGCAGGAATCGCCATCGTGAACACAATGCTGTCACGAAGGACGCAATTTCATCATGCGCGGCTGTCCGAACATATCACCGTTTACAGCATCGCCGCGCAACAAGCCATGCAAGTGTACCCACGAATGCTCTTCCGTCAAGGCGTGCCCGCAGGCAGCGCTGTGAATGCATCGTATGGTCTGATTCATGGAGAGCTCACGCGCCAGTCTGCCATGATGGCCTTCATTGATAATTTCTATCTTCTGGCGATTATCTTCATACTGATGCTCCCTCTCCTATTGTTCATGCGCAAACCGCGGCGGATGAAAGGGCCCATGCCCGAATAACTCATCCTCGCAACGTGCAACGTGCCATCGGGCAGTAGTCTCTTCTCGACTCTGCCCCACTTCCTGTCTCGAAACGCCGATTCAGATCCCTCATCCCTCTTTTTATCTGTTGGAACAGCGCCAGTCGGATCCTTGCCGATATGTTCTCGGTTCACTCTTGCCGCATTACGGTGTCCATATCAACCCGGCCATAAGCAAAATCTTCCAAAAACAGAAGGTGATCTCCAAATTTTCGAATCGGCGCGGCGTGAGACCCACGTTTGACCCATCCTATGTGTATAGGTTAGCCTCCCACGCGACAGGATTTCACAAATAACATCAGAATCCAACCATCGATAATGCGTGGGGGCTCAAGGAATTACGAAATTCAGCCCACCGCTGATTAAGACTAGGGGTGTTTTGAATCGAGCCATTTCCATTTTGGACTCATAATTGCTGGTCTTTCTTCACCTAAGCATTTCACTAAAGGCATTCCTAGGGGCGTTGACATTAAATTTCTTGAAATGGCAGATGGGTGCATTTTTGAAAAGTAAGCTGCCATGCCATCGTTAGTCTCTAGTTTTCAACGTAAGTCCCAATAGCTCGTTACTTAATGGACGTGAATTTCCACGGAACTTCAGGGGAGTCTCTCAACACGGTCGAAGCCCTAACTTCGAATGGTATTCCACCACCCAACAACCGATGAACTCAAAAAACAGGGAGGATAGCTGTATGAATAACTCGCACCGGCGGAGTTTGTTTTTCTTATTTCTAGCGCTGGTGGCTGCTGTTTTCATCTCATCACCGCCACCGATCATGGCCCAAGCAACGGTGTCCACAGGCAGTATCCAGGGAACTGTGACTGACCCGACGGGGGCCGTTGTTCCGGATGCCACCATTACCATAACCAGCAGATCCACAGGTCAAACTCTCAATTTGACTTCTACTTCCACTGGCAACTTCAACTCGGGAACGTTGTCTCCGGGTGCTTATGTTGTCCGTGTGGGAGCCAAGGGTTTTAAGACCACGGAGTTGGTGGTGACGGTACAGGTAGGGGTCGTCTCCACCGGCAACGTCAAACTTGCTCTCGGCTCCGAAAGTACAGTGGTATCGGTGGAAGAGTCGGCCGTCAACGTAAACACGGAGCAGGCCACAGTACAAGGCGTGATGACCGCTCAACAGATTGAACAGTTGCCCATCGGGGGACGGAACTTCCTCGATCTGGCGCAATTACAGCCCGGCGTACAAATCCAGGACGGCGGCAATTTTGATCCGACCAAGAATGGATTTTCGTCCATCTCCTTTGGCGGGCGTTTTGGCCGGACCGCGCGCATCGAAGTCGATGGAGTTGACATCAGCGACGAGACTGTCGGAACCACGACTCAGAACATTCCAGCCAGCGCCATCCAGGAATTCCAGATCAGCCAGTCCACACTGGATCTTTCCACCGAGTTGACTTCATCGGGCGCCGTGAATGTGGCGACCCGCTCTGGCAGCAATGCCTTCCATGGGGAATCTTTTATCGTTTGGCGGAGCAACAAGACTTCCGCGCGGCTCGGCGATACGGAGTTCCCCTTCGACCGGCAGCAATACGGCGCCCGCTTCGGAGGCCCGTTCATCAAAGACAAGCTCTTCTTCTTTGCCGACTGGGAGCGGACGGTGCAGGACCTTTTCGCCGCCGTGCAACTCCCTGTACCGTTCAACAGTTTCAACGGAGGTTTCAACTCTCCCTTCCACGAAACCCAACTGCTGGGTCGGCTGGACTGGCAGATCAAGTCCAACGTGCGCGCTTTCTATCGCTTTACCTACAATCAAAACAACAACACCTCCGCGTTCATTCCCAACACCTTCGAACCTTTTGCAAATCGCGATAACACCCCCGTGCAAGCCGCAGGATTAGACTTCAACACCGGCCCCTTCACGCACAGTGTCCGGTTCGGTTACACACGCTTCAACAATGCCATTGCCGACGCTACAGCCGGGACCGGCATCACCGACCCGTTTCCAGGAGTCAACATCCACATTGGACCGCTCACGGGTTGCACCGCTCCCGGTGATGTTTTTTGTTCAGGGGTAAACATCCTGGCGCCGCAGGCAACCGTCCAACACAATACCCAGATCAAGTATGACGGGAGCAAAATTTACAAATCCCACATCATCCGCTATGGAGTAGGCATCAACAAGATCCTGGGCGGTGGATTTGCCAAATTCTATTCGAGCCAGCCGGTCATCCGGGCAAGCTTTACCGACGACACGCGGGCCTTTGCCGCCACTGGCCCGTTCCCTGGAGGCGCCTCCAATCCTTTGAATTATCCTGTCGGCCGCGTCCGTTTCGGGAATGGCCAGGGCTTCTTTACAGAGATCCCGCAGTTTGGCTTCCCGGCGGGGGGTCAGTTTGACACGCGCTTTGCCTGGTACATTGGTGATACCTGGAAGGCACGTCCCAACCTGACGATCTCTTACGGTGTTCGCTACGCCCGCGACACAGGACGCAGCGACAGCGATCTCGGCCCTATTCCTGCCCTCGAACAGTTCGGAGCCGGACTGGGGGCTCAAGTCCATCAACCCAACCACAACTTTGCCCCGCAACTCGCGATTGCCTGGGATCCAAAGAAAAACGGCAAAACAGTGATTCGCGCGGGCGCTGGACTGTTCTACGAAAACGCAGTGTTTAACAACATCTTGTTTGATCGCCCCGGTCG
>JBAVHJ010000043.1:0-3940 GCA_049685715.1 Terriglobia bacterium
CAATCTTTTTGAAAGTTTCTCGAGTCCAGGTGTCTGTCCCTAACGCGGACCTGCCGAAAACGAAAGGGACAGACACCTGCATTGGTGTCATTCCTGCAAAGTTGTTTACGAGAAGGTGTCAGTCCCCGAGCGACAGGGACAGACACCTGGTTTGGTGCCATTCCTGCAAAGTTTTCTGAGAGAAGGTGTCTGTCCCCAACGTGATTTTGTTATAATGGCGTGAGCTCGCTGCCTGCTGCCGCGATAGGATAGAATGAGAACTATGACACTCATCCAACCTCGTCGCCCGACCCATTTGCCCGATTACAGTGAGACATGTTTGCAGGCATTGGTGGTCCATGGCCTGGGGGATAAGATCTCCCTCGGCGGCGCTTTTGGTTTGTTGCATTATCTCGATTATCGGTCAACTCACGATGTAGATGCATGGTGGACCCCTTCAGCGACCTCGGAGGATCAGCAGCAGGTGATTCGGGTGATTGAAGCGGTGCTCCGTTCTTTGGGAGAGATCAAGACCCGGGCGTGGGGTGATGTGGTCAGCATTGAATTGAAGCGCGACGAAAGAACCGTCTTTAGTTTTCAAATTGCTCGTCGTTCGGTTCAATTGGAGCCTTCTGTCCCAGCACCCGGGACCGCAGTGCTGCTGGACAGTTTTGTCGATTTGGTGGCCAGCAAGATGGTGGCACTTATTGAACGCGGCGCACCCAGGGATTTCCGTGATATTTTCGCCTTGTGCCAGGCGGGATTGGCGACGCCGCAGTCCTGTTGGGATCTCTGGCGGCAACGCCAACAGTTGGCAGGAAGCGATGCCGACAGCGCTCGTGCCCGACTCGCCATCCAGACGCACTTGGCGAGAATTGCACAACATCGTCCGCTGACTCAGATTTCGGATCGCCAACAGCAGGGTGAGGCTGAGCGACTCCGGAGATGGTTCGCAGAGGAGTTTCTGAATGCCCTCCAGTCCTAGTTCCGATTCGCCATGGATCGATGGCGCATTGTACCCCGATAGGGAAGCCCCTCGGTCGTTGGACACCCTGGCTGAACGTGTGGACTTTCTGGCGCGACTGTGTGGGGCGTGGGATTTTGGTGTTTTGCCAGAAGGAGACGCGGTGGCTGAAATCCGCCGGTCCGAATGGCTCGAAGCTGTGGATGCCTGCCGGATGTTGACTTCACCAACCTACCATCTGGTGCGCCAGTGGCATGGCTTACCGGCGCTGCCCTACTTAGGACAGCAATTAGCGTACATCCGTGATGACCCCGAGCTGGAACATGTGTGAAACAACAGGAAACAACAGGGACAGACACCTATTCGCTCGACCTTTTTGAAAGTTTCTGTAATCCGGGTGTCTGTCCCTAACCGGAAGCAATAGAGGAAGAGGGACAGACACCAGCTCTGGTATCATTCCTGCGAAGTTTCTTGAGAAAAGGTGTCTGTCCCTAACTGTCCCTAACCGGAAGCAACAGAGGAAGAGAAGAACAGGGACAGACACCAGTTTTGGTATCATTCCTGCGAAGTTTGTTAAGAGAAGGTGTCTGTCCCTAACTTTCCCAATGATCGCCATCAATATTCACGAACTTACCAAAGACTATTTTGTTGGTTTCTGGCGTAAACGCAGGATGCGTGCGTTGGACCAACTCTCTTTGACTGTGAACGCAGGGGAAATCTTCGGTTTCCTCGGCCCTAACGGAGCCGGGAAGACCACGACCCTCAAGCTCCTGATGCGGCTGATTTATCCTACCTCGGGACATGCGGAAATCCTGGGGAAACCCTTTGACGATGTGGCCATGCACGCGCACATCGGTTACCTCCCCGAAAACCCCTATTTTTATGATTATCTGACGGCTGAAGAGTTTCTTGCTTACTCCGCCCGGCTCTTCAGCCTCAACTCCGCCGACGTGAAGTCGAAAATTGACGAGCTCCTCCGAGTGGTGGATCTCAAGGATGCCCGCCGCCTACAGCTTCGCAAGTTTTCCAAGGGAATGTTGCAGCGGGTTGGAATTGCCCAGGCCCTGATCAACGATCCGGAGATCGTTTTCCTCGACGAACCGATGTCGGGATTGGACCCGATTGGACGGCGTGAAATCCGCGACTTGATTCTGAGTTTGAAGCGTGGGGGGAAAACCGTGTTCTTCTCCACCCATATCCTGCCGGATGTGGAAACCCTTTGCGACCGCGTGGCCATCATCTACAAGGGGAAACTGCGGGGATGTGGCAGCCTCACGGAACTTCTGGTGGGGGACTCGTCCGCCATTGAGATGGTGGTGAGCCAATTCAATGATGGACTGCAAAGCGCGCTCCGCTCGATTGCCACGGAGCAAAACGTCGCGGGGAACATGCTGCGACTGACCCTTCCGGATCAGGCGGCCCTCTTCCGCGCCCTGGAGGTGGTGCGGGCACACGGCGGCCAGGTGGTCCATGTTCACCCGCTCAAGGAGTCGTTTGAGGATTATTTCGTCAAACTGTTTGCCAACGAATCAAAATCGAAAGAGCCATGAATAAGATTCTCGCCATCGCTCAAAACACCTTCAAGGAGGCCATTCGGGACAAAATCCTTTACAGCCTCATCCTGTTCGCATTGTTGATGATCGGGAGCTCGCTGATCCTGGGTATGATCTCCATCAATATTGAGACCAAGGTGACGGTCGACGTGGGATTGAGCTCGATGTCGTTGATCGGTGCGGTGATTGCCGTCTTCATCGGCATCAATCTCGTCCACAAAGAAATCGATAAGAGGACGCTTTATTCGATCCTGGCCAAGCCGGTCCGGCGCACGGAATTTATCCTGGGGAAGTTTTTTGGCCTCGCTTTCACGCTCTTTGTCAACCTCGCGATCATGACGCTTGGATTGGTGCTGGTGCTTGCCTATGTGAAGGGACGAGCCTACTCCAGAGGCCAATTGACCGAAATTCACGGCAGTCTGCTTGTGGCGGTGTTCCTCATCTTCTTGCAGCTTCTGTTGATCACGGGAATTGCGCTGGTGTTTTCCTCCTTTTCGACCCCGACACTTTCGGCCATGTTCACCCTGGCACTTTATTTCATCGGCCAGTTCAACGGCGAAATCCGCCATTTCGGGGTGGATGCCGGCAACGCTGGAATTCGAATCATCACTTCGGGCTTGTATTACCTGCTCCCCAACTTTGGCAATTTCAATGTCATTGCGGGAGTCTCGCACGGAAGACCGATCGCCGCAGCGCTGGTCGCTTATGATGTGGCATATTCATTCGTCTACCTGGCTATTTTGTTGTCGGCAGCAGCGGCAATCTTTAATCAGAGGAACCTAAAGTAGCGCAAAGGAAATTCCAAACGCCAAATCCCAAATTCCAAATAAATTCCAATGATCAAATTCCAGAGACGCAAATCTTGCTGCGGGACCGTCCAAAGCGCCGATCTGTCTTTGTTTGAGAATTTGGGATTTGGGTTTTATTTGGACTTTGGACTTTGGACCTTGGACTTTTGATCATATCCGATGTTTCGCAAATCCATTACCCTTTTCCTCGTCTTCTTCCTCTTCGGATTCACGGCCATTTATTTTTTGCAGCGGCGCATCAACAGGGTGGTGGGTGAATACCACCAGACTGAGGAGGTGCTGTTCCTTCCCTCAGGCCCCATCGTCAAAAAGCTCTCACTGGGATTCGAGAGCTTGGTGGCGGATATTTACTGGATTCGGGCCATTCAATACTTCGCGGGGGGCCGAATGAGGGACCCGACGCGCCGGTTCGATCTGCTCTATCCGATGCTCGACATCACCACAACGCTCGATCCCGCCATGATCCCCGTTTACGAATTTGGGGCGGTCTTCCTGGGTGAGCCGCCTCCGATCGGCGCGAATGACCCCGCACAAGCCATCGAACTGCTTGAGAAAGGGATTGCAGCGAATCCGGATGATCCCGAGCTGTACCTCAGGCTGGGGTTTGTTTACTATTGGTACCTGAAGGACTACAA
>JBAVHJ010000044.1:0-1952 GCA_049685715.1 Terriglobia bacterium
AAAGCATTCTGCTCTGGGTGGGTTGTGTGGCAGGAGCGCTCGAAGAGGGAGAGTATCGCGAGAAACTGGTGTCCGCGGGTTTTGAAAACATCGATCTGGAGCCCACTCGCATCTATCGGGTCGCCGATGCTCTGAACTTTCTGACGGATCAGGGGATTGATGTGGCCGTCGTCGGCCCGCAGGTGGACGAGAAATTCATAAGTGCCTTCATTCGGGCCCGAAAGCCCGTGACCCGAAGGCCGTAAGGGGAAAAGAGCGTCGGTTCCTCAATCCCTCGGCGCTGCAAGGCTCGCCTGGTCATCGTAAAAGGAGGATGAGGGCCCAACCCATACAATTCTCACGAGGAGTCAGCATGAAACAGAAACTTGAAGTGTTCGATCCACCGCTGTGTTGCCCGACAGGAGTTTGTGGACCCAATGTAGACCCGCAGCTGCCGCGTTTTGCAGCCGATTGTGAATGGATGGTGACTCATGGCATTGAGGTGACTCGATATAACCTGTCGCAGCAGCCGGACGCCTTTGCCGCCAATGAGACCATGCGGGAAATACTCCGTCAGGAGGGGGCTGAATCCCTTCCGGTTGTCCTAGTCAACGGTTCGATCATGAGTCGGGGCAAGTATCCCTCTCGTAAGGAATTAGCTCAATGGGTCGATTTGACGATCAGAGAGGAGACCACCCTTTACAGTGAGGCGGTTGCAGAACTCGTGGCCATCGGCGCCGCCATTGCCGCGAACTGTGAACCCTGCTTCAAGGCTCATTTTGATCGGGCCCGGAAGCTGGGAGTTTCGCCCGAGGACATGGTGCGTGCGGTGACCACGGCGCAAACCGTCAAGGATGTTCCTGCCCAATCTATCCTCAGAATGGCGGAGCGCTTCCTGAAGCAACGTCAGAACACCATTGGACTCCCCATCATCCAGGAGAGTGACGGCAGCTCCAAGGGGGGGTGCTGTTCATGAACGCCCTTGTCAATTTCCTTCTCTCTTCTACGAAAAACCTTTTTTTTACTGGGAAAGGCGGGGTGGGCAAAACCTCTTTGGCGTGTGCGAGTGCTCTATGGCTCGCACGCCAAGGGAGATCGGTGCTGATCGTCAGCACCGACCCGGCCTCCAATCTTGACGAGGTTCTGGAAGTGGAGGTACGGGACGGCGCCACGCCCGTCCCGGGAGTCCCCGGCCTCTGGGCACTAAACATTGATCCCGAACGAGCGGCAAAATCATATCGGGAGCGAATTGTCGGTCCCTACCGGGATGTTTTTCCGGAAGCGGTGATTCACAGCATGGAGGAGCAGCTCTCCGGCGCATGCACGGTCGAGATCGCGGCCTTTGACGAATTTACGAAAGTACTGGGAAATTCCGGAGCGGTTGACGGCTATGATCACATCATCTTTGATACGGCGCCCACTGGCCACACGCTGCGACTCTTGAAACTTCCGGCAGCATGGACGGGTTTCATTGACACGAACACGACGGGGACATCTTGTCTAGGGCCTCTGGCCGGCCTTCAATCCCAAAGGGAATTGTACGAGTCCAGCCTGCGCGCTCTTGCGGATCCCCGGCTGACAACCCTGATTCTTGTGAGCCGGCCTGAATCCTCTGCGCTCGTGGAAGCTGAGCGCACGCGGAAGGAATTGGACACCTTGGGCGTGTGCAATCAGCGATTGGCATTGAACGGCGTATTCACCGCTGTAGATCGCTCTGATGAACTCGCGCTCTCATTCGAGCATAGAGGGCGGCAGACAATTCAGGCGATGCCCCCCGGGCTCGCGTCGCTTCTCCGGATCGAGGTCCCGCTTTTTCGGTTTCCATTGAATGGCATCGGGAATCTCGCTGTGCTGTCGAGTGAGGATCCTCGAAATGAGCCGCGGGCCGTGACGAGCATCGCTCGGCCGCCTCTCGCCTTGCCTCCGTTGTCGGTGTTAATCGATGAGCTTGAACAAAGGGGGCGGGGCGTCGT
>JBAVHJ010000045.1:0-2235 GCA_049685715.1 Terriglobia bacterium
GGCCCCCAATTCCTTGACCGCGAAATTCTTCGGCTGTGGCAATGGAAGCGATGTAAGGGGAGCTCGCCATGCCGCGAGGATGTAACAGAACGAATCCGCACAATTGAACCCCCGCACGCGCAACAAAGAGTAAGTACTCCGGGTGATGACAGGCTACCCGGCATTGCTCCAATCCCCGACCGAGCGTCAACCACGGATCGTTACCTGCCATCAGTCGGGCACACCATTCGCGATCTGATTCGTTGGCAGGGGCAATATCGATAGCTTCCATTGATCACCCTCCCTTAGACACTTCAGTGTCATCTCCCCCGGAGAACCAAACTAGGAAGTCGCTCGCGGGGTGTTGGTAGCTTTTTGACCGGAAAAACCACCTTCATCGGTTCTCGATCCAGAAGCCCTCCAACAACGCCGGAGTATAGCACGCAGCCTCCCGGGATCCGTGCTCCGGCCAGGGGCGCATTTCTCCTCTATCGCAGGGGATGATTCAGAAACAGATCCGGATTCCAAAGTCGAAGTCCGGTTTTGAGCGGAGATTTTACAAACTCATGAAGAGGGCTGAAAACGGGGTCGGTGGGACTCGGATCACGCTTGACAGGCATGTTGCCCGCCTCTACACTGCCGCAAGCTTTGGCAAGGGCATCGAAGCAAAATAAAGGTCCAACTCGCTTCTTGGCGGAGATGGCCTTTGACTGCGGACCAACAGTACTTTTGTCCACCTGTTGAAGCCTTTGGTTCTGGATGATAAATCTCATAGTGCAGGCTTTTTGCAGAGGGGGATGTTGAAATCGGCATGTCGAGAGAAAACCGTGCTCTCACACTTCAGGTTTCGCTTTTTTTCCTGTGCCTTGGCCTCTCGAAATCGGTCCCCATATCTTCACAGACATTCGCTCCTTTTTATGGGGATGCAAAAGCCGATGCCCTCATCCGTCATGGGTTACCCCTGTCGTACAACCTTGAGTATGCCGCCGCCAACAAAGATTGGGATGAATTGATAGGCCTTTATCCGGATCACCCGGCAGGGTACGTTTACAAAGCTGCCCTGATCTGGTGGCAGGCGGTGGACGATCGCCAGAACAAGGGACTTGAGAATCAATTTGACTCCCTCACGAAGACAGCCGTTGCAAAAGGCACTTCTTGGCTTCAAGGAAAACCGCGCGACAAGATTGCACTGGCCTACCTTGCGAGTGCTTATGGGAACGCCACCCGCTTCGACGCGACGGTCACACGAAGCTATTTTTCAGCGCTCCGCAATGGGCAAAAGGGGCATAAATATGTCGTAATGGCTCATGACCTCGACAACAACTTCTATGATACGTACATCGGATTGGGCTCTTACAACTATTTTACTGGGGCGCTACCAGCCGTGATCAAACCCTTCGCCTGGCTCCTGGGGGCACGCGGCGACAAGGACGAGGGCATCCGCCAATTACTTCTCGCTTCACAGAAGGGTGAATACGCGCGGACTGAGGCCAAAGTCGTCCTTCTCAGTGTATATTTTTCGGAAAAGCGCTGGGAAGATTATGAGCACCTCTTGGAATCCCTCATGACTGAATCACCATTTAATCATGTCTACTACACGTGGGCCGCGAATTACTTCATCATGCTTAAAAAGTGGGATGAAGGCATCACCGTCTTGAGGAAGGTTGAGAAACTCATCACTGCCAACCAGAACGATTACGCGGCAGGCGCTTTAGCCTGGTTGAATTACAATCTGGCGCGGAATTATTTTGCCAAGCAGGATTTGACCCGTGCACTTGATGCCTTGAACCGGGCGGAAAAAGCGGATTCGAAGAGCCCTGTCCTGATGGCGCAACTTTTATTGCTGAAGGGGAACACACTGGATCTGTCAGGCCGCCGGGATGAAGCCATCGGGGCCTACCAGAAGGTGCTGGAGTTTCCCGACATCGAGGAGAGTCAGGCGAAATCAAGACACTACCTGAAATCGGGTTACGGCCACTAGACCGCCGCTTGAGGTTTCTTGCTCCCCGCACAGGTGTGTTGATATGTTGGTAATCCCCGTTTACGGACGAAAGCTTGTTCGAATATTTCAGACCGGATCTGGCCTATGGACAATCTTACACACACCCTCTTGGGAGCAGCCCTCTCCCGCGCGGGTTTAAATCAGAAGATGGAACAAGCGTCGGTGACGCTGATGATTGCAGCCAATCTCCCGGACCTTGATATCGTTACGGGGGCCTGGGGAAATCTGGCGTACCTTCATTACCATCGTGGGAT
>JBAVHJ010000046.1:0-1727 GCA_049685715.1 Terriglobia bacterium
ATCGCGCTGATCGGGATCATCCTGCTGATCGGGATCGTGAAGAAGAATGCCATCCTGATGATAGACTTTGCTATTCAGGAGGAGCGGATTAGAGGCAAGCCGCCGACGGAGGCCATCTATCAGGCCTGTCTGCTACGTTTCCGCCCCATCATGATGACCACCATGGCCGCCCTGCTGGGAGCCTTGCCTCTGGCGGTGGGAGGCGGCACTGGGGCGGAGCTGCGCCGTCCCCTGGGACTCACCATTGTGGGGGGCCTCATCCTGAGCCAGATGTTGACCCTCTTCACGACGCCGGTCGTCTACCTCTACCTCGACCGGCTCCAGTCTTGGGCAAGGCACCTACGGGTACGCCGCACTACTCCCGGCTTGGTTCCCGAGTAAACCCTCTCGAACTCCGCGTAATGGTTTAACGTGGCAAATTCTGGAGCGCAGGCGTCCCGCCTGTGGCTTTTCTCACTCGTCGCGGGAGCAAGAACCAAATCGCACAAACTTCGCATGAGCCTCTTCAGACAACCTCCATCCCCGAAAGCTCAGACATTTTCGTCTTTGAGAATGGGTGGCCCTTCATCGGCTCCGGTAGGCCGACGGCGATAGCCCCCGTTAGCTCATGGGGTCTATTCAATGATTTTGAGATTTATGGGAATGAAGACAGGTCTTCAGGTTGCCCGCTTCCTTCGGGAAGCCCTCTTATGATCCACCTTATCGATTCTTCGGTGCGAATTCGCCCAATCTTCCCGGAGCAGTGCCCAGCGCTCGTGATCGCGCCAGTGCCCACCTATTCGAAGGTACCGTGGTGAATAACCTTCGAGATGGAACCCCAGGGCAATCGCCAAAGCGCGGGATGGTATGTTTTCCGGCTGAATGTTCGCCTCCACGCGGTGGAGCTTCAGAATCCTGAAGGCGGCTTTGAGCACGAGCTCTAACCCCTCCCGCATATAGCCTTGCCCGGCTTAGGGGGCACCTATCCAATACCCGAGATAGGCACTCTTAAAATTTCCGTGAAAAATCTGACTCAATTCCACCGCCCCAAGGATGCGGGTGTTCTTTCGGTCACAAACGAGGAACGCCACGAAGTTGTCCTTTCTATTGCGTTCCAGGTACTCAACAAATCTGCGCGCATCATCAGGCGGCGACGACCCGCGCGCCAGGAAGCGCCGGCTGAACCGGACACGGGAAGTGAATTCCTTGCGGTCCTCCGGCAGAGGCGGGCGAATCCTCACTCGCCTTCCCTTCAATTCGGGTAGTTTCATGCCTTGGTCTTGTCTTCCTGATAGTTTCTCTTAGGTTAATCTAAGCTGGGATTCTTGCGCTGAACGGGGTGCTGTGAACTTCATTTGATGTTGCTGCTGGCACTGCGTCACAGTTCATACGGATCACTCTCGTGTCCTCAGCGGTTCCACATGAGTTTAAGGTCGGGCAGCCCATCCCTGTTATGCTCAAATGCTGTCATTGCGAAATGTCTCTTTTCGAGAACAAAATGTAGGCAAGCGCAAAACCTGCAGTCGCTATGCCGGCGAGCACGATCATGTTTCTTGCCGGAAGTGGGTCGCCCATCAGCAACTCAAACGGGCTGTAATAGCGGAAGGGAGAGAGCCAGGCAACTGATTCCGCTGGAGGCCAGGCCCGCGCGACATAATCCATTAGAAAGGTAGCCAACGCCAAGAGGCCTGCAAGCGCCCCGGCGACGCTACGGCGTCGGGATGCCGAACCGATCGCCATGGCGACCC
>JBAVHJ010000047.1:0-10680 GCA_049685715.1 Terriglobia bacterium
GCACTGGATCGATCACCGTGGCTGGAATTCTGTCCCTCATCATCCAAGCCGGAAATAACCCGGGTAGCTTCAGCACAACCCTCACCGTAGGGGGCGGCCTGTCGAAAGCGTCGTTTAATCAGGGGCCGCTGTCGGTCTTTTATGGCCAACTCGTCGCCGGAACGACCCCCCAGCCCGTCGCCCTCGCCAACTTCGGATTCACACAAAATGGCGCCCTAATCACGGAAGTGGGGGTTCCCGCATCATCTCTGGTTTCTCGCACACGACTTTTCGTCGATCTTGGTACTGGACTGGACACCGGTGTGGCTCTCGTCAATCCGAATGACAGTGCCGTTTCAATCCACTTGGACGCAAAGGATACCACCGGCCTGACGGTTTCCCAGGGGACTCTCACCCTTGGCCCACGCGGCCATACGGCTCTTTTCGTGAGCCAGATGGGTCTGAGCCTACCGGCCAATTTCCTGGGGACATTGACGCTTTCCAGTTGCAATCTGTTTGCGGTAACCAATCTGCGCAACGCCACCAACGGCCACGGGGAACTGATCTCGACCGCGTTGCCTCTGGCGGATTTGAACAACCCTCCGGCGGGCGCGAACTTGGTCTTCCCTCAAATCGTTGACGGGGGCGGATTGCCCACGCAAATCCTCTTGATGAATCCGTCCACCACCACGTCCAGCATCGGGGCCATATCCTTGTTCGGTGATACTGGATCGCCGTTGTCGTTGGACTTTGGCTCCGGCCCCCAGAGTCTGTTGAACTTCTCCATTCCGCCCGACGGGATGGTAAAATTTTCAACGACGGGCCTGGGGACGTTGCACGCCGGCTATGCGGTGGTCACGCCCACGTCCGGTCCACTGCCCATCGGGAATGGCATTTTTACGAGTAAGAGCAGCGACGGGATTGCTTCTCAAGCCGGGGTGCCTGATTCTCCCCAATCCACCTCGGCGCGCCTCTTTGTCGAAGTAGCTTCGTCACCCTTGAGCCGCAATACAGGCGTCGCGGTCATCAATCGGAACAGTGCGACGGCGACGGTGAATCTCAACTTGATTGGACTCGATGGGACGCCCTTTTCCGGGGTGTTGACAATTCCTCCCAACGGGCACGTCGCGAAATTCATCACCGAATTGATTCCTTCACTGCCCGCCAGCTTCCAAGGGGTGTTGACCTTGAATTCCAATGTGCCGATCTCCCCTCTGACGTTGCGCCTGACCAAGAACCAGCGCGCCGAGGATATTTTCTCGACCCTTCCGGTGGCCGATTTGAACAACCCGCCGGTAGGATCCTTATTTCTCCCTCAGATTGTGGATGGGGGCGGATTCCAGACGCAGCTCATTCTGCTTAGTACTTCCGGCCTTTCAGGGGCCGTTCAACTCGATTTCTTCAATGATGGTGGAGCGAGCGCGGCGCTGGCATTACGTTAATCGCTGCGGAACATCTTTCTCAGTTTTCCACGAACAAGACCTGGGCCGGTAAAGGGCGGTCCGCTGTAGCCGATCGCCCTTCTCGCCTCTTGTCGGAAATTCACGGCCCTCTCGGCCCCCGGCCCTGCTTTTTCCTTCTTGACGATTTCCGGATGAAAATGAAATTATAGACGGCGATCACGCTGTCGCGACAGGATTCTGCGCCCCTTGGAAGACTGGGGGGAATGGGTCGAGGGACTTCACCCGACAATCTAGAGGGGGAGGAATTTGCCCGGTCTGCGGACAACTGCTGATTCACGTGGTCCATGGTTTGGAGAAGTCCCGGAGGGCCAATGATGAATACATGACCCACGAGACACAAGCCGATTTTACCTGGCGTACCACAAGGAATTTCCGCTGCAAATTCTGAGACTCTCCAGGAGACTTCATGTCCACTGCCACTGAAGATCAGATCTCTTCCAGAAATAAGGAACTCGTCCCCTTGTTTCCCAAGTGGGAAAAAACCAAGGATTGCATCGACCAGTTCATCGACATCATCTTGAATTATCGCCAGAGTGGACACCCGGGCGGCTCCCGATCCAAGGTGCATGCGCTGGTCACCACCTTGTTGAGCGGCTTCATGCGATGGGACATCCGGCATCCCGAGAAGCGTTTTGGAGATCGATTTCTGCTTGGCGCAGGTCACACCGTTCCGCTCATCTATTGCACTCTCGCCGTTCTGAATGAAGCGCTGAGAGCCAAGTATGAGCAGACGGGGGACCGCAGGTATGCCGTTCCGGAACCCCAGGAACGCCAATTAACGAGGGAAGACCTCCTCGGCTTTCGGCGCAATAAAGGACTGGCCGGCCATGCGGAGCAGGAGGGAAAGACCTTGTTTCTTAAATTCAATACCGGCCCCTCCGGCCATGGAATTCCAGTGGGGGTGGGTGAGGCCATGGCCCTGAAGCGCGCGGGAGCCAGCGGAGTGAAGGTGATCCTATATGAAGGAGAAGGCGGACTCACCCCGGGCTCGGCCCATGAGTCCAAGAATTCAGCCTGGGGTCTGGGTCTGGACAATCTCTACTTCTGTATTGACTGGAACGATTTCGGGATCGACGATCGTCCCGCCAGTTCGGTCGTCCGGGGAACCCCGGTGGATTGGTTCGAGCCTTACGGTTGGCGGGTATTCGGAACCGACCAGGGGAGCGAATGGAAAACCATTGTGGATCCTTTTATCGAAGCCATGATCGCCGGCAATCCCTCCAGAGTCCCCACGATGATCTGGTTTAAAACCCGCAAAGGCCGCGGTTATCTGAAATACGACAACAAGTCACATGGCTCCCCCCATCCCATGAACCATGAGTTATTCTGGCAAACCAAGAAAGAATTCATGGACAAGTACAGAGTGGAGTTCGACGGTTACGCCCAAGCCGCCCCCAAGGACCCGGCAGCGGTCAAGGAACAGTTCAGAAACAACCTCAAGGTTGTCGCGGATGTCATCCGTGCCGATCAGGAACTGGTCGATTACCTTGCCAATCGGCTGGTGGAAATTGGGGAGGGCGTTCCTGAAGATATTTCAGGCTTCCGGCTCAACACGAAGAGGAATCCCGCTCATGATGAACGCCTCTACGATTATCGGAATTATCCCGGGGAACTGTTCCTTCCTCCGGGAGCGAAAGAGGCTAACCGCGCCGGTTTTGCCAAGTGGGGAGCCTGGGTGAACGCCTTCTGCAAAAAAGAATACGATCGGCCGCTGTTCCTGGCGATGTCGGCCGACCTCGCGGACTCCACCAACATTTCCGGATTCGCCAAGGACTTTGGCGACACGAAAGGTTACGGCTGGTACGAACGGGAGAAAAACCCTGAGGGGACATTGCTTCCCCAGGAGATCACCGAGTTTTCCAATTCCGGGCTTTCCGTCGGGATTGCCTGTACCAACCTATCAGAGAGACCGTTTGAGGAGTTCAACGGGTTTAACGCGACTTGCTCCACTTACGGATCATTCGTCTATCTGAAGTACGGTCCGATGCGACTCTTCAGCCAATTGGCACAGGACTCGCAGATCAAGGCAGGAAAAGTCATCCTCTGTGCGAGCCACTCGGGACCCGAGACCGCCGAAGATTCGCGCACCCACTTTGGAATCCTGGCACCGGGCATCACCCAGCTCTTTCCCGATGGCAAGTGTATTGACTTGCATCCGTGGGAGCACAACGAAGTCGCACCCGTGCTGGGAGTCGCGCTGAAAATGGACGCCGCGGTCATCGCTCTCCATCTCACTCGTCCTGCGATTGAAATTCCGGATCGGGAAGCCCTTGGAATCGCCTCGCATTTCGAAGCTGCCCGTGGCGCTTATGTGCTGCGCCCTTTTCGGACGGGACAGAAACCGATGGGAACACTCATCGTCCAGGGGACCTCAACGACGGCCAACATCGTCAAAATCCTGAAAGATCTGGATGAAGCCAAGCTCAATGTCAAAATCGTGGCGGCGATTAGCCCCCAGTTGTTCGCCGTGCAGGATGCCGCGTATCGCAACACTGTGTTGCCGGAGCGGGAGTGGATTGATTCGACTGTGATCTCCAACCGGGGTCGCCGTTTAATGCACGACTGGTTGATGACCAAGATCGCCGAAGAGTATGCCATGACTTCCGACTGGGACAATCGCTGGCGCACCGGCGGAAGCGTGGATGAAGTCATCGAAGAGGCACATCTTTCTCCCCGCTGGCTACTGGAGGGGATCGAGCGGTTTGTACGAGACCGCGAGAAGCGCCTGCAGCGGATTCAGTCCATGCTCGATTCGGCCAGGGGTTAGCCGATTCCCTTCCCCGGAGCGCACCCCGGCTGCTTCCTATATAGGATTGGAATCTTCAGATGTTGCTGGCCGATGGAAGAAGGCCTTCCCCCAACCCGCTCAGAGCCGGCGCCCCGCCGGCTGATGGCCGAGCTGGTGAGAGATGCGGCGGGCGGGCTATCGCAATGCTCGCGGTCGCATCTTCCCTATTTTCCAATTCAGCAGGCAGATGTGAATGAGGCTGCATTTTTCCCCTAAACCAAGCTTTCCCATCAAGCTAAATCCGCATTGAAGATTGGCAAGACACGATCCCATTCATTAGACATTGAGAAAGTGGCCAGGCGTGCGCAACCCGCCGTCATTCCAGGAGGTCTCTCCGCATCCATCCGCGTTCGTCCGTGTCCAATGGTCTACTTTCGAAAATTTTCCGGGGCTAACGTGCGGTTGAGCACGAGGCGCATGAAGACGAGCGATTCTGCCAACTCGCCGGCGATGTAGCGATCAATCCGGAATGGGAATTTAACGGTCGCACCGGGATTTCCAGCTTTGGCCGCCGGCTTTCCCGAAAACGGCTCAGGGCTCAAGAGGGGGACGTCGCGGGAGTCAGAAAACTCATAAACTTCGGTGAGTGCGACCGGCTGATTTGAAAACGGGTCCGTCGCCGTGTCGTAATCAAACTCCATGCGCGTGACCAGCGATGTAGTGTCGTCAATGTAATAGCGCGTGGAGCGCCCCGGTAAGGCACCTTGTGGACCCTGTCCGTTTCCGGGTGAATCACCGACTTCAATTACCTTCCTGTTCCTGGCTGCCTCGAAGGCCGGAGTGGGATGGGATAGGTCACGGTGTCCACTTGCATTCCCGTTGCCATTGTCGTTGCCGTTATCCGCAGCTCCATTCGTGCCCTGCCCCTGTGGAGTAAACTTGTCGGTGAGGTCTGCAAGGTTCTTCCCATGCTTCCGGAAATTGAACAACGCCTCTAGTGAACGCTCGGTTTGGGATTCAATGAAGCGCTGGACATGGCCTGCTGCCTTAGTGCTGAGGGGGCCAGCCGAATGCCACTGGTCTGTTCCGTCGTTCCCCTCGCGAATATGTTGGGGTCGCAGCGAATATGTTGGGGTCGCATCTCCACTATCCACTTTCGGTGTTCGTTTTAAGGAGTGGCCGGATTTTTCAACAAGCGCGTTGCCTTCTCGGCCAATGTGGCGACGGTTGGATCATTGTGCACACATTCCTTAAATCGTCGGATCGCCTGGCAAACCGCCTTGTAACCCATCCCTCCCGCTTCCCGGCCTAGGCTGGCTAAGGTCAAACCACAATGTTCAGCAGCCAGGTACAAGACGAGATCTCTTCCTCTGTCGCCGTGGTGATTCAAAAACTCGTTCCACGCTTTCGCCTTCAAGGCTTCACCCACGGCGATAACCTGCGAAAACTCCGGCCGATGAATCCAATGGCGCAGACTTCCCTGTTCCTCGACGTTCCCACGGGCCCGGTCCTGAAGCTGTGCCACAAACCCTGCACTGCCCAACACCACCTGCGCCGTTAGCTGTCCCCACGGCCCCGGTGTGCCGGCCTTCAACCCTTCCCGCACGGCCTCCTCCACATAAACTTGTTACGCTCGGGACTGCCACCCCTGCTCACCTCCCAACCATCCCAGCACTGATGCACTCTCCAACCATGAGGGCGGCTTCGCCAGACCCACGTAAGCCTGATAGGATCTCCACGGGTAATTCCTCAGATAGTCTATCCGTTCCCGCCACTGAAGGTCGTCTTCTCCGATTCCTCTTTGGTTGCGACCCCGGCTCTTTTTGTCCAGATGAAACCGTTCCACTCGCACCGGATTCAGATGGATATACCGGCTCAACTCCAACCCCCACGCTTCCGGTTCCACCACAATCCCCTTGAACCGTCCCTGCAGGAGATGACCACAACGTCGATGGCGCGCATTGAACCACTGACTATAACCGCTGTTGAGCCATTGCATCGCCTTGCTGAGATTGGCTTCCAAGGTCTGCAAAAGAAGGTGGTAATGATTCACCATCAAAGCGTAAACGTGCAATCGTGCCTGGAACCGTGAGGTCATTTCACTGAGCCAGTTCAGAAATTCGAATCGATCTGCGTCGTCCAGGTAAATCGGCCGTCTCTCATTTCCGCGAGACGTTATGTGATACCAACACCCCGCCCATTGAATCCGCAGCGGTCTGGCCATATGCGCTCCAATCCGGGGGGAGACTAGGGGGACCAAGGGGGATGATTATGATCCCTCACTCGGTGATTCACGGCACCATTTTTGATAGCCAGAGAGGAAGTGGCTTCCGTCTATCATCTCCTCCCAAACGCCATTCATGTTGAACACCGGAGGCTGGATGGGGCGAGTTCCCCAGTCATGGAAGGCAAAAGTGGATAGTGGAGATGCGACCCTGCCTTGCTCTGCGCTGTGCTTCAAGATTCTTGGGTACGACAGTACGGCTGGGCATCACAGAGTTCTGCGGAACCGAATTTCTTCGAGGGGCGGGTGCGGACATGGAAGCCTCCTCCGGGGATAGAGGAAAAAGGGATGAAAGGATCAGCGTCCAGCAAATAAATGAGAGGTGCTCGTGGTGACGAAATTCAAATGGGGACACGAGCGCTTTAATCGATAACACAGAGCGGGGGGTGTCAAGCAGAATTTGAAATAAATTTTACAAGGTGACACTGGCGTTTGGTTCCGATTTCAATTTTTCTCGGGAGGAGTAAGAAGAAAATTTGAAGGGGCAGTGGAGGACCTTCAAAGGCCAGATTCAGAGTCGTGATCGCCTCGTTCGATCGCTGATGAATCGCCTTCAGGGCAGCCAGGAATTTGTCGTTGTTCATGAAACGTTTGGTCGAGAAATGGTCCACCCCTCAGTTCGCATGGAGGCGTTTCACCCACGGCTCAGGCAAGCCGTGCAAAAGTTCGAGAAAGACCCCGTTGGTCCACCCGAAGCCGACCACGTTTTGCACGTAACCGGCCTCGACATGGGTCTCGGAGGTTCGAGTCACCACGTTGTACTTTTCGCGGATCGTCCCTTCGCGCCGGAAGTTCTCAACTACCATCGAAAGAAATTTGTAGGAGAGGCGGTCTGCATCTTCGTTGAAACCATACCGTCGCAGTCCTTCGATCGCAATCAGATGCACCGGAGCCCACCCGTAGGGATAATCCCACTGCGTGCCGGAGTCGGTCTGACTCATCGCCAAGCCACCGGGTTGTTCGAGCAGCGTCAGGTTTTGTTCTACCGCCCGCGCCTGTTCGGGAGATGCGAGTCCCGCCCACAGCGGAAAGAAGGTCGCTGCGAAGACGTAGGAAGACGGCGTATGCGCCTCGAAGTTGTAGTCGAAATAGAGACCGCGCTGAGGGTTCCACAGGTATTGGTTTACGGCCTCCCTACGTTTCACGGCCCGCTGCCGCCACTCGTTCCCCTCTTGCTTGTGTCCCAGGATGAAGCTGATCCGCTCCAGATCTTTCTCAGCCCTGTAAAGAAGGCTGTTCAAGTCCACCCCCGCGTAGTGGTGGGTTGCCGCGCTGTAAGGGCCGAAGCGAAACGAGACGTCGAAGCCCGACTCGCGCATGCTGCGGTCGCCCCGGTAGTATTCTCGCGAAAGACCGACATTCTCGACGGGGGCGCAATCCCGGGTTGACTCCGCTCCAGGTTCACAAAGTTCGAGGGGGAAGATTGGCCCGACGGCATTTGCGTTCGGAGTTTTGCTGTTTGAGCGGACAAGATAAGAATCGGCTTCTTTGGGGTGAGTAAGAAAGTGACGAGCGACGCCGCGATAATACCCCGGTGAGTCTCCCATTTCGGGGACTGGCCCATGCCCGAAGTCGTAGTATCGTGAAAGTCCGGTGTCGCCCGCAAGATGGGGTGCGCGGGTCCAAAAACGGTAGTCTTTGAGAGCGTAAGGAAAAGCCTTTTCGAGCCATGCACGATCGTCCTGGCCCTTCTCTTTTTCGGCGTCGTAAATGGCGAGAATCATCGAAGTCAGGAAGGGGGGTTGCGAACGCGTCAAATAATAGGATCGGTTAGCATTCAGCACCCCACCGTAGTGATCTAATTCGAAGAAAAAATTCTCAACGATCCCTCGGGCGAGATCCAATCTTCCCTCGCGTAGAAGGCCCCGCAGGATGAAATAACTGTCCCAGCCATACATCTCATTGAATCGCCCTCCGGGTACCACATAAGGGTGTTCCAAGTATAGCAACCCGGGTGGCGTGACTTTGTCCAAGTCAATTTCTCCGAGCCCGGTGATCACCTGGGGCAAGTGTCGGACGGCAATTGAACAGTTCTTCTCCAGGATCTTGATATCAGCGGGTACGGCATATCCCGCCGGAAAGTAAAGGACGGGCCGCTCGGACTCTTTCGGATCAAGGAATTCGTTGCATGCCGTCATCGACCGCGTCAGAGCACCCCAGCTCGAGGAGATATATTGGAGAATATCGTTCATCCTCTGTTTCTCCTTTGCGCCTTCGACCGCCGCAATGCGCACCGAGAACCCCGGAAACACCGCAAGCAGACACAGGCCTGACAGAAAGATCGCACCCCTTATTCTATTGTTCATCGTTGAGGATTATAGTACGCCTCTCAAGGGCTGGCACCAAGCGAAGTGCTCTGATCACAGTCTCCAAGACGTGGGAAGCCACCTCCCGTGATATGATTCCGGTCGATCCTTATCGGAACACCCGTATCTCCTGAAGGAATCGCGATGGCTGTGTCCGTGACTCACTCGAAGGTAGTGTACGACGCTTTAAAGCATTGTGGCGTCCGCTTGATCTCGGCCTTGCCGGAAACCTGGCTGGTCCATCTAATCCGGATGGCAGAAGAGGATCCGGAGGTGACCCTGGTCAGGCTGGCCAAGGAGGAAGAAGGTGTTGGAATCTCGGCAGGCGCGCATTTTGCCGGCGTGAAGTCGGCAATGCTGATGCAGAACCACGGCTTCCTGGCTTCGATCAACGGGATTGTCTCCTTTGCGCACCTCTATAAGATTCCCCTGCTCATGCTCATCAGTTATCGCGGAGCATTCGGAGAGCGTGACCCCTGGCAAACGCAGGGCGGCAACGTCACCGAACCATTGCTCGAGGCGTTGCGGATTCCCTATTACAGACTGGATTCACCGGATCTCGTGGAGCGGCGTATCCAAGAAGGCCAAACCCTCGCCGAGAGCAGTCTTCAACCGGTCGCCCTGCTGTTGACCCGTGACCTCATGTGGGAGGAGTGATGCAGCGAATCGAATGCCTCCGCTCTATTTATCCGGAACTGGATCGATCCCTCGTGGTCACGATCATGGGGGCGGTTGCGGCGGAGTTGCAATCGCTCGGGCACAAGCCGAACTTCTTTTATCTCCAGCATGCCATGGGACTCGCCTCCTCCCTGGGGCTGGGGTTGGCTTTGTCGCTGCCGCACCACAAGGTTGTCGTGCTGGATGGTGACGGGTCGATTCTCATGAACCTGGGGAGTTTGAGCACCCTTGCCCGGTATCAGCCAAGAAACCTTCTCCATGTCATTTTTGACAACGAAAGCCTGCTCTCGGTGGGCGGCTTTCCCACGGCCACCTCCGCAGGAACAGATCTGGAAGGCATCGCGCGTTCTTCAGGAATTCCCCGGGTTGCGACTGTCCGGAGCGTGGAGGATTTTCGAAATCATTTTTTGGAAGCCATCCAGGGCGACCAACTCACCACGCTTGTAGCCAAGGTTGAGGCCAAGGGCCCTCCAACGTTCCTAACGGATCTGACGCTTCTGGAAAATCGGATGGAGTTTCACCGTCACGTCCGTTCGCTTGCCAAAACTGGCACACCATGAACCCGGGTGGAGAAAACATGAGTCATGCCCTTATTCAATTGATTGAGGAACTCAATGCCGGAAGACTCCGTGTCGTGGATCTCACGCAACCCTTGAGCCCGGAGTCTCCTTTACTGGTTTTACCCGAGCCTTGGGCCAATACGCCCCCCTTTCGAATGTGGGAACTCTCACGATATGACGCGCGCGGTCCGGCATGGTACTGGAATGCCTTTGAAACCGGCGAGCATACGGGAACCCACTTCGACGCGCCGGTCCACTGGGTGAGTGGAACGGATTTGCCGGACAACACCGTCGACCGGATCCCGGTGAATCGATTTGTTGGACCGGCTTGTGTGATCGACGTGGCGGCTGAAGTGGAAAGAGATGCGGACTACCTGTTAACTCCCGACGGCGTAAAAGTGTGGGAGAAAGAGCACGGCCGGATTCCCGCGGGAGCGTGGGTGTTGTTGCGCACCGGTTGGTCAAAGCGCCAAGTGGTCCGGGAAACCAACTCCTCCATGAAAGAGGTCCCACATACACCCGGATGGTCGACCGCCTGCTCAAAACTCCTCGCTCATGAACGCAATATTCTGGGTGTGGGAGTGGAAACCCTTGGAACTGATGCAGGTCAAGCCGGCGGCTTCGATCCGCCGTTCTCCAATCATTATTTCATGCACGGGAGCGGCAAATTCGGATTGACCAG
>JBAVHJ010000048.1:0-8009 GCA_049685715.1 Terriglobia bacterium
GCCGCAGCGGATCCGCCATGGCGGACGCCCCTAAAGTATCTGGAGCACCGTTAGATAGTTGTCTAGAACGGGACTCGGCCCACACCTTCAACTCCCGAACCGTATTGCGTTCCAGTTCCGGCGAGTAATATTCGCGGCCGCGGGAATAGAGATTGTGCGCCTCGTCGATGATCAGGAGACAGTGATCGAAGGGTTCGCCCGCCGCAAACAGCCGCAACGAAATCCATGGATCAAAGACATAGTTGTAATCACAGATGATGAGATCGGCGCGGTTGACCAGCTCCAGCGAAAGCTCAAAAGGACAGACCCCCTGGGGACTCCCTTTCGCAAAGATCTCATCGGGGAGTATCAGGGCCTGGTTGGAAAAGTATTCCACCAGTTTCGATTCGGCGAGGTTGGTGAAATAGTTCTTGGCGTAATTGCAGAAGTCGGGATGGCAAAAGCAGACGTCATTGGCGCACATCTTTTCCTTGGCTCGCAGGACAAGGACATTGAAGCCGGCCGCCGTTTGTGCGGCGTCCGCCGTCTGAAGGATTTGCCGCACTGTTTGCACCACCAGCTGCTGCTGGGTCGTCTTGGAAGTCACGAAAAAAATCTTCTTATTTTCCAGGAGGGCAAATCGAAGGACCGGCATCAGGGCGGCGACCGTCTTCCCCACCCCCGTGGGGGCGCACACCATGGCGTCCTTTCGCGCCAGCAGGGCTTCTTCGACGTGTTCCATCATCCGGGATTGATAGGGCCGCATTTCGGAAAAAGGAAACTGTATCTTCCCGGCCAGTTGCCGCTTCAGCGCGGCACGGCGCTGCTCGGCGCGCCACTCCTCGATGACCCGCCGGAGGGCGTCCTGTAAGAGGGCCTCAACGGTTGCCGGATCGAAATCGATTTGAAAGGAATAGCGGCCATCGTCAACGAGGCTGATAAAAACCAGGACCCCCTCGAGGCTGCGAAGGCCGCCGACCCAGAGAAAATACAAATAGATCTGCAGTTGCAGTTTATATCGTTCAAAACTGGCGGCATCGTACCGGAGCAGTTCCTGCCGGGTTCGCAATGTCGACTTCACTTCTTCGACCACGGTGACGTCTCCGCGCCGGGAGACCCCATCGATGCGACCCCCGATGGAGACCTCGAATTCATCGACGTGGAAGGAGTGACTGACGGCGATTTCTTTCCGGAACGAGGACTCCTCCAGTGCGCGACTCGCCTGGTAGGACTCGTGCGCCAGCCGTCCCAGCGTCATTCGGGCGACGCCGTAGGCCACTTCATCAACGGCCCCGGGACCGGCGACCAGCGCCGCCACATCCTTCACGCTGAGCGAAATGCTCTGCTTTTCGGGATCAATCCGGATCGGCATGCCGATTAAGATAATCTGCAAACGCGGAGATTGTCGAGAGGATTGGGGTGACTACTTCAAGGGGCGGTGAAATGGACATCCGCGTGGATCTAAGTTCGCGACAACATCAACACTCCGACCCCCACAGTCAGAATTGTCAGGGGCACGCCCACCTTGAGGTATTCCACGAATGAAATCCTGACGTCGCGACGGGCTCGCTCGACTACAATGAGATTCGCAATCGAGCCCAGCAACGTAAGATTGCCCGCCAGGGTGGAGGACATGGCCAGTGTAAGCCATGCCTGCGGCGCATTGGCCAATCGAGCGATGAAAGGTTTGAAGACCAGGACGGCCGGCACGTTACTCACCACGTTGGAGAGGATTGCGCTGAGGACACTCAACACGGCCACGCGGTCGAGACGGAAGTGAGAAGCGATCCCGCCGAGGTCCTGACTCAACAACGTCTTCTCGACCCCGGCAATGACCACGAACAATCCGCCAAACAACACCAGCAGGGACCAATCAATTTCGCGATACACCTTTTCCGGTTTCACGCGCCGGGTGATCAAGAGCATCGCGCCGGTCACGACCGCCACTTTGGCCACGGGCCATCCCGCAAAGAACAAGACGATCATGGCTCCTGCGGCAATCACGGATTTCCATAAAAGCACTCGATTGACCCGGACGCGGGGTTTCGGAATGTCGACGGGGTGGGCACGGGTGAATTCCTTTCGATAAACGAGAGCGATCAACAACACCGTCAATACCAACCCGATCGCGGCGACCGGCGCAAGCGTGGCCGCAAACGCGCGATAAGGGATATGAGAAAAGGTCCCGATCATCATGTTTTGCGGATTCCCGGTAATGGTCGCCACACTGCCAATGTTCGAGGCCATGGCTACCGCCAGCAGGTAAGGGATAGGGCGGCGATGCAGTTGAGTGACGATTTCGAGCACCAGGGGCGTGAGCACCAGGCACATCGTATCGTTCACGAAGAAGGCTGAAAAGACTCCCGAGACCAGAACGATTCCACTGAGCAGCGCCAGGGGATGATGGGCGTGCTCCACCACCCAGGCGCTGACCACCGCGAAAAATCCGGAGAGCCGGAGATTGGCCACTACGATCATCATCCCGAACAGCAGGATGATGGTCTCATAGTTGATGGCTTTGAAGGCTTCATCCAGGGAGAGGACTCGAAACGCAATCATCAGGCTGGCGCCAATGATCGCCGCGCCGGTGCGATCCACGCGAAATCCGGGAAGACGCCCGACGGCGAGAACAAGATAAGTGCCCAGGAAAATGAAGAGTGCGGGGAGCATGTGATGCGATGACCAGATCAGTCGCAAAAAATCAGAAACAGTGCCGGTTCTTTGTGGCGTTGTGCATCCCAACTGACCAAATCCGGATGATCCCGAACCTGAACTCTAATCCATTGGGAAACCAGGAAAAGAGGACCTTGAGTTGTCCCGCCGAGCCGGATGACTCGTCGTCATGACCATTCACCGGGACTGCTTTCCCCTTTCGGTGCATTTCCCCATCACGATCAGCCCTCGAGAGCAGTGCATCCACCGGTCATTGTATCTTGATTCTTCCGCTCGCTCAGGCAAATCGTTGCGGGCTATCACCTTCACTCCGAATGCGGCACAAAAGGGACCGAGGGCCATCCCACAAGTGAGAATGCCCTCGATCCCATAGTTGGGTATTTGCTGCCCAGAAATTCTCCGTCACGCGACGCTACTTCCCTCGTTCACTTCCCCTGCTGTCATGCGTCGTCTTTCCGGCGTACATCGGTGTGCCATCGTCTGTGTAATAGTTGATCAAGACGTGGGTGTCGTTCCCCTTCCCCAGCAGAATGCACTGAGTCTGATACCCTCCCCCGCTTGCAATCTGCGGAAACACCAGGGGAGTGGAAAAGGTTTGATTCAAGTCCACGAATGGAAATGTTGTCATCAAAAAATCACCGCGGGCGTTTGTAAGCGCACGCAGGGTGAGGGCAACGAAAGGTAGCGGCGATGAGAGATCCAGCACCCCGGTGAATCCATCAGGAAGCGTAGGAATGAACTCGTTGGCAAACCTCGCGTCATGGCCGTGGCCCGCAAGATCCAAAATCCCGGTCCCCGCAGCGGTGGTCCCATCAACCTGGAATGCCTTGAGCGTGACTTGCACGCCTGTGGCCGAAGGGGCCGATATGGCCACGCCCGTGTTATGCCCGCCGGACCGGTCGACATAGAGGCGCGCATGAGTGGTTGGAACAGCAGATGGAACTCCCGTCTCGGAGCGCAAAATGCCATTTGTAGTGTAGCTCAACAGACCCATTCCCACTGGCGTCGATGAGCCCGCGTCAGGATTCACTTCAGCCCACCCCGCAACGACCGTCGCTTGAGACCCAGCAGTCTGAAAAACATAGAATCCGCGGGGTGGAATGGTGTACGCAAATGCCGAAGCGGGCACTGCGGGCCCCCCGTCCTGCCGGACCGTCAAGGGCGACCCTTGATTGTCATACACCCGTAAGGTTCCTGCCTCAACGGCATTTGAGTTGTTTAAGAGAACAATCGAAGTCTGATACCCACCCCCTTCCACAAGCTGGGGGAAAAACAGTGGGCCAGAGTTGACGATACCTGTCAAATCCGAGATCGCGGTCGTTGTTAACAAGGTCTCTCCACGCTGGTTGGTGGTCAACCTCAAACCCAAAATAGAAAGTGGCTGATCGCTGCCGATTTCGAGAGTTCCCCATCCCGTGGCCGTTGAAAAGTCGGATGGGAAGATGAAGTCGGGGGCGATTTTGTTCAACTCATGGATAAACAGTGCCCGATGCGCACCCTGAGGGAGGGTCCCCTGTCCGGTCGCCAAAATCTTACCGGAGGAATCCCGAAGCCAGTAGGAGAGATGGGCTTCGCTGATGCCCCGATTGACTGCGGCAAATCCGGTACTGACCTGGTTTGACCTCGCGTTCTCGCGATCGCCGTTGATCCCGACATGAGAACGATAGTCGATGAAGAGTCGCGCTGATCTGGTGGGAGGGGAGGCAGGGACTCCTGCTTCGCTGACCACATTCCCGTTCTGGACCAAGCTGAGCACGGCTGTTCCCTCAGGACCGCTTTCCGGATCCGAATTGAACCGGTCCTCTCCTTTTTTGCGAAGATCCACCGTGACTGTGGCATATCCTGCCTGGACGACTTCTCCTTCAATCTGTGTCGTCGTGGTGCTCACTCCACCCGCAGAGAGTTCAAGGCTGACCTGCGCCGTTCCAACACCTTTGGCTTCCTGGGATATCGTAAAGATTCGCCCGGCGACCCCTATCGATCCCTGTCGTGAACTCGGGCCCTCGAACGCCGCCACCGAGTAACTCACTTTACCGTTGCCCATGCCACTGCTGTCCGAGGTGATCGTGATCCATGGGTCGTTACTCACCGCTGTCCAACCACAATCGCCTGAGCGGATGACGTCCACCTCTCCCTGCCCGCCATCGGCTCCGAAAGACTGTCCCAAGGGAGAGATTGTGGTCGGATCGACGACCGTAACCGTCGAAGTGCTGGCATTGTTCCCCGGATTCAAGTCTTCCTCGGAAGCGGTGATGCTTGCAGAACTGGTGAGCACACTTCCAGTCTCCAGCGAACAACTGACTTTCAAGGTGAGAAGGAAAGTTTCATTACTGAGCGTACCCAACGACCCCTTGGTGCATCTCACATCTCCACTACTCCCCACAGGGGGCGTGCTGCAGACCCAACCGGCAGATGAAGTTATTGATTGGAATGTTGTGTTGGCTGCCAGTGTATCAGTTAATACGACAGATGAGGCTGGATTGGGACCGTTGTTTGTCACGGCAATTAGGTACCCGAAGGCAGTTCCGGGATGGACGGGCTCTGAAGAATATTGTTTAACAACAGAAAGGTCGGCCCCTGACGGAAAACTAAAATAGGCAACCGGCATGTCATGATCGGAAACTCGTTCCGGCCGGCTCGGATCGTTGCGGAAGGATTCCGGAAAATCCGCATTGCACCGTGCAAAAGAGAGGCCGTCGAACCGCGGGAGCAAGTTCCCGGTGACCAGAATGTGATCGAGCGCCTGGGCATTTCCATCGAGGCTGAATGAGTAGCGTTGTTCCGCAAGTGCGAGTTCCACCAGGTTCGTCAGGTCAGGATTAACAAGGTCGTTACTGGCCAGCACCACTTGATCAAAAGGGGCCGGCTTTCCTAAAACTGTTCCAATCACATCCACGTAGCCATCGCTAAACTCGAATCCGTTGTAATCGCCCATGGAAATAATCGCCTCATGGGGATCAGCGGATTGACGTGATTGGATCAGGTGGGCGAGAAATTCGGCTTGCGCCGCACGCTTGGCGCGGATGCGGGCACCCTCCGCGGCATCGTTGATACCGGACAATGAACGGAGGTGATTGACAATCACCGTCACCGGATAAACCGAGGCGCCGTTCATCAGGATGTTCGCACGCAAGATCAAAGAGGGCCGATCATTGAGAAGTTCCTGGTGGCCCGAGGCCGGATCGAGGTAGGTATCCGTCTTTCCAACTTGAGTCACATCGGTGACTTGGATGCGTGAACTCTTCACCAGAAACCCCACATTGATGCTGCCGGGATCGTTCCCCGGAATGAGATAGGCCTGATAGTTCGGGTTGAGATCTCCTGTGGCCACTGCATCGCTATTGATCTTGTCGGCCAGCGTCTGCAATGTCGCGAGATTCTCCACCTCTTCGACGCCAATGATGTCGGTCAGGCGCATCACATTCCGGATGGCCAGCGACGCTTTATTGAGGCGGTTATTGATCGCTGCGGGAGTCAAGACAGGTTCTGCAACTGCAGGATCGTCCGTGGAATCATAAAACCGTTCCATGTTAAAGGAGCCGACGGTGAACTGCTTCGAAACTGGCGGGGGAACTGGAATCGCGCTGATATTCCCCGAAACGCCGGGAGGGGTCGACGGATCGGGAAGGATCGAATAGCTTCGGTAGGCATAGTCCAGCGGACCCGTGATATCGGTCACGCGAGCTCCCGTGGTGACTTCCAAAGGATTCGCACCCACCTGACCATTGCTGTCCACTCGCAGGCGTTCGGGGTTGGCGTCAAATCGCGGGACACAACAGGGCGCCCCCGGGGGGAGTGTATCAGTCAGTTCAACTCCCGGCTCCCGGAAGGGGCGGGGGACTCCGGTCAACACCGCATAGAAAACCCCGTTCGACGTTGACGTGGCGTTCGTTTCATCAACAACTCCCTGGGTCGGCGCTACGACCGTCAGTGAACCCACGTGAACGCGCATTCCCTCAAACCTCTCCAGCTGATCGATCGGGCCCGAGGGAGTTAGATCAGCGGCCGTGAGTGTGATCGGGGCCGGCAAAGGGTTCCCCGTGGAGACAAGCGTGACGGTCAACGGTTCGCTGAGTTGAGTCAGGGTCGGACTGTTGGGGTCGGACGCCGGTGCATATTCCTGTACGGTGCCACTCACCGTTACAAGATTACCCACGGCGGCCGCCGCGGGCGGCACACTCGATGTGAAGACGATGATCCCTTCCGAAGTGGCGGGATCGCTGTCAATTTCAGCGTCGCGGGCTTGCAGGAAGAAGGCATTGTTTTTGACGCCAGTGACAATGCCCGTGGTGGTCACTAACTCCCCGTTGTGCGGCGAAATCGAGTTTTTCCCCTGGATGTCGTGGATGGCAATGAGGGAGGACGACTGGACAGTCACGGTAAGACTCGTGGATGCATTCCGGGATTGGGCGTCGGAGATGCTTATGGGAAGGGTCTTCACACCGTTCGATGTGCCTGTCGCCACGCTGGCCTGAAAAGAAAACGTGAGGTCGGCGGCGGTCCCATCGCCATGAGTCCCGTCGTCGTAGAACTGTTGTTTGGCCGCGCCTCCGATAGGGCTCAGATCACCATTGACCGTGATGCCGGTGCTGGCTGGGTTCGACCCTGGGGTCACCACGACGGTCAGAAGCGTTGAAGCCCCCGCCATGACTGATCCCGGGTTGGCGTTCCCCACACCGCTTGGGTTTACTGTTCCTCCGCATGAGTTTCTCGAAGTAGCGGAATTCCGTGGAATGGGGATTCCCGCACTAAAATCCGAAGAGTTATTGTCGCTGTCCTTACAGCCATTCTCCAGCCTCAAGATCGCATGGGTGCCGCTTGGAGCAGGACTCGGGCCGGTCCCTTCGAAACAATTTGCATTGGAACCAAAGCCAACGAGGTCGATGACACTGGCGCCCGACGGGCAAGCCGTTCCACTTGCAATCAGCGTATTGTTGTTGGCGAGGGCGATTTTCCCTGCGGTAGCGCTCAGCGCAAGCGTTCCAATCAAATCCGGAGTGGGCAAACTAGCCGTCCCCCCAGAACCTTGCGCCTCCTGCACCAAGAAATACTGGCCTGAGGCAATGGTCCCTGACAGGTCAGTCTTCTGCCATGTGGTTCCGGACGCGGAGGTGTATTGGACTGACCAGCCCGTCACATCAACGGCGGCATTGCCACGATTGAACAGCTCAATAAAATCATTCTTGAGTGTTGACCCGGAATTACCGCCTCCACCGTAAATCTGGCTGATGACGACCGTATTCGACACGGCTTGAACCGTAGAACGTTGCGCAGCACGGTGGACCACAGAGATGACGATCAAAAGCATGAGTGCCGAGATCCACAATGAGCGTGACAGGCATACTGCTGCTTTGAAG
>JBAVHJ010000049.1:0-5716 GCA_049685715.1 Terriglobia bacterium
GCGCATGCCCGCGGCGACGCCCGCGTCGGAGCCGACCGGGATGTTGGGCTCCATCCCGCCCTGCCAGAGGGCGTAGCGGCCGCTCCGGTCGGGAGTGTTCACCGCCCGGCGCACGCGGTCCTCGTAGGTGCGCATGTAGCCGTAGGTCATGCCGATGGCATCGATGTTGGGGTTGACGAAGTCCGGGTCCCACGCCATCGCGTCAGCGACGCTGTTGATGTAGTCCCAGCGCCCGGTGTTGAAGCCGACAAAGTGGCGACCGAGGGCGGCCCGGATTTCCATCAGCTGGAACGCCGCCTCGATCTGCTCGACGAGGACGTAGGCCTTGATCGTGCCCACCGGCAACCCGAGGTGCTGCTCGAGCGTGGCGAGCAGGTCATTCCACAGCGCCGCCTCCTCGGCGGTCTGGATCTTCGGCAGGTACAGGACGATCGAACCCCCGGCGTCGCCGAGCCGCTGGTGATTGTTGACCACATAGAACACGAGGTCGACGATCGAGGCGGAGAAACCGGTGCCGTCCTTTTCGCGCACATGGCGGTCGTCGAGGTGCAGGCCGCGGGCACGGAAGATCTTGGTGGTAAAGTCGAGCTGCTGCCGCCAGTCGGCGATGATGGGCCGACCGAAGAACCCTTGCGCCCACTCGTTCATCTCCGAGGCGACGCCTTCGGCGACGCGCAGGAAGAGCGGGTCTCGGGCGATCGCAAGCCGCAGGTTGCGCTGGTTGTCGAGAGACATGGTGGTGACCTGCCCGAGGGCATCCTCACCATCGAACATCCAGCCGTCGGCGCCCGAGAGCAGAGCATAGGCGACGTTGCGCAGGCCGCTCTCGATCGTCGCCCGCGGTTTGGTGGCAGGTCCGGTGCCCTGGATCCACTGGCGCTTCAAATCGGCGGGGATCTCGCTGCCCTCGAAGTTGCCGTCGCGGGCGTCCTGAACCCGGATGCCGGTGCGCGGGATCGGCGTCCGGGGGTCGAGGAAGGCGATGCGCTGACGGCCGCGCGCTCGCACCAGTCGCCGCGCGATGCGCGATGCCATCAACTCGCGTCGGTCACGGTTGAGCGGGGTAAGGGCCTCCAACGCCTCGAGCGCCGCCGGGGTGTAGACTTCGGGGTATGCCTTGAGCACGCCAGCGCGATATTCGAGTTTGCGAGTCATCTGCTTCCCGTCCTATAGAAGTTTGTCCTACGGAGCGATCCGAACAAGGCTGAAAGAAGACTCCACCAAAGAATGCAGCAGGAGATTGGAAAGGTCTGACCCCTCTCTATTTTTCAACTTGCGGATTCACTCAAGGATTATACACTCGCTACGTAAAAAAAGGGGGTCAGACCTGAATGGCGCTTAGATATGCCGACTCTTATCCTCTTCTCCGCTTTGGATCGGCATTCCACTTTACAATCTCAAGGGAAAGCGCTAACTTCCTCCGGAACGCCACCCATCAACGCAACTGGGTTCCATCCGCCATACCCAGGGATCTTCTCCATAGATTTTGTCGATGGAGACATCGTGGAAAACCCGGTTCGTTCGACGGCGAGATCATCGTACGACTGAACTCGGCAGATTAAAGCTCCCCAGCACCGCCTTTATCGGAATTGATAGCAAGACAACGCACGGCCTTTCATCAGGTACACATCGGAGGAAACAATGAAGCGAATCAATCGACTGTTGGCGCTTGTCGCCATCCTCACTCTGACTGCGGGGTGGTTGGTGGCACAGGGACAAGTGCCCAAACCCCCTGTGGCCAAGAAAGTTCCCAAGACGACACAGATCCATAATGAAACGCGTGTCGATAATTACTTTTGGTTGCGCGAAAAGAGTAATCCGGAGGTCATCGAATATCTCAAGGCGGAGAATTCATATGCGAACGCCATGACGCAATCCACCCAGGGATTTCAAGACGCGCTCTACAAAGAAATGCTGGCGCGTATTAAAGAAACGGATGTGGAAGTCCCGTTCAGACGCGGCGACTATTTCTATTACACCCGCACACAAGAGGGCAAGCAATACCCGATCTTCTGCCGCAAGAAAGGCAATCTGCAGGCCCCGGAAGAAATCACCCTCGATCTGAACGAAATGGCAAAAGGCCATCCCTTCTTCAGCGTCGGCGCCTACAACGTCAGTGACAATGGAAATCTGCTCCTGTACTCGACCGACACGACCGGCTTCCGCCAATTCGCCCTGCACATCAAGGACCTTCGGACTGGAACGATACTTCCGGACACGGCGGAGCGAGTGACCTCGGTGGCGTGGGCCAACGATAACAGAACCATCTTCTACACGCAGGAAGATGCGGTCACGAAGCGCTCGAACAAATTCTTCCGGCACACCCTGGGCAGCAGCAGCGACGAATTGTTGTACGAAGAAAAAGATGAACTCTATGACATCGCCGGAGAGCGCACCCGCAGCAAAGGATTCATCCTGCTGGTTTCATCGAGCAAAACCACGAGTGAGGTCCGATATCTCCCGGCGAATCGTCCGGAGGATCCCCTGAAAGTGTTTCTGCCCCGCCAGGAGAAGCACGAGTACTACGTCGATCATGTTGGTGACTTCTTCTACATCCGCACCAACGACCTGGGCAAAAACTTCCGCCTCGTCACGGCCCCGGTGAGCGATCCGCAAAAACAGGGTTGGAAAGAGATCCTCCCTCATCGCAAGGATGTGATGCTCGAAGGCATCGACTGCTTCTCCGATCATTACATTGCCGTCGAACGAGAGAACGGCATTCTAAAGATGCGGGTCACGGATCTGCGCTCGGGCCAATTTCACTATATCGAGTTCCCGGAACCGGTTTACGTGGCATTCCCGGGGCAGAACGCCGAGTTCAACACGACAGCATATCGCCTGAATTACCAGTCCTTTGTGACCCCCGGCTCGGTTTACGACTACGATTGGAAGTCCCACAAACTGACGCTGCTCAAACAGCAGCCGGTTCTAGGCGGCTTCGACCCGAAGCTGTATGAGTCGGAGCGTCTCTATGCCTCGGCCTCGGACGGCACGAAGATCCCGATCTCAATCGTGTACAAAAAGGGTTTGAAGCGCGACGGGATGCGCCCCATGCTGCTCCAGGGTTACGGTTCTTACGGGATATCCAGCGACGTCAACTTTTCTTCCCTGCGCCTGAGCTTGCTCGACCGGGGTGTGATCTTCGGCATCGCGCACATTCGCGGAGGCGGTGAGATGGGAAAAGAATGGCACGACCAGGGCAAAATGATGGCGAAGAAAAACACCTTCACCGATTTCATCGCCTGCGCCGAGTACCTGGTCCAGGAGAAATACACCTCAAAGGATCGACTGATTATCACCGGTGGCAGTGCGGGGGGGCTCCTGATGGGCGCCGTAACCAATATGCGCCCCGACCTGTTTAAGGCCGTCGTGACCTATGTGCCGTTCGTGGACGTGATGAACACCATGCTCGATGCCTCATTGCCGCTCACCGTGAGCGAGTATCTGGAATGGGGCAACCCCAACGAGAAGCCCGCCTACGATTATATGAAGAGCTATTCGCCCTATGACAATATCGCGGCGAAACCCTATCCCACGATGCTGGTCAGAACGTCCCTCAATGACAGCCAAGTGATGTATTGGGAACCGGCAAAATACGTCGCCAAGCTGCGCGCCACGAAGTCGGACCATAATTTGCTCTTGTTCAAAATCAAATTGGAACCCGGCGGGCACGGCGGTGCGTCAGGAAGATACGATCGACTGAAGGATACAGCATTCGATTACGCATTTATCCTGAGTCAACTGGGCATTGCTAAATAGAGAGTCGCTGGTCCAACACCGGTCGCCGGCGTTAGGGGCAATCCGTCTGACAAAAATAGAGGAGATGCGAGTATGTCCAACATCCAAGTTACCCATGACACGGATCTGAACAACGCGAGAAGTGAAAGCAGCATTGCGATCAACCCTCAGAATCCGCAACAGATCGTGGCGGGATCGAAGAAGTTCAAGGACATTAAGAAATACGACTTCACTTTGGCGACAGCGTGGTCCACCGATGGTGGTCTGACCTGGACCGAATCCGCCGAGGTCCCCATTCCGGTCTGGGAGGGCATTTCGGATCCCGCCCTCGCCTGGGATGATTCAGGAAATGTTTACCTGGTTGCTCTCCCCTTCTCGAAGCTTCCCGCCGAGCCGAATCGCGTTGGTATCGCCGTCTACAAATCCACCGACGGCGGGCAAACCTGGAGTAAGCCGAATCTCATCCACGCGAGCGGGGAAGACGACAAGCAATGGGCTGCCGGGGACGGCAACCCCGCCAGCCCATTCCGCGGTCGCATCTACGCAGCTTGGGATGACAGCTCGAGTATGCGCTTTGCTCGCACCTTGGATCACGGAAATACATGGATCGGCACCGGGGCCGGCCCGGTGGGGAGCATTCTTGCTGGCGACTCCTTTGCACCGGAGATCAACGTGGCAGCCGACGGAACCGTTTATATCGTTTGGGCAGCGGGAAGCGAGATCAAGATGGTCGTGTCCACGGATGGTGGCAATAGCTTCCATCCGGCGGCCTCTCCGGCCAAAGGGATCACCACGCTGCCCGCCACGCTGCCCAACGGAAGCTTTCGCGTCCATACGCTGCCAACGGCCTGTGCGGGGACCGGGAAGAGCGTCGTGGTGGCCTGGGCTGACTATCGGGAGGGTCTCTCCCGCATCTATTACGCCCTTTCCACCGACGGCGGTGCCAGCTGGACCACCGGCCCGTCGGGACAACCTGTCATCCCAGATCCCGCGGCGCCGACCGCCAACCAGCACCACTTCCACCCGCAGATTGTCAGCAATCCAAGCGGTGTCATCGGGTGCGCCTTTTACGAGTTCGGGCTAAAACCGAGCGCCTATCTCATCGACGTGATCATGGCGCGATCCTTCGACGGCGGGGCCACGTTCTCCGAGCACTTCACGGTGACCGACCAACCCTGGGATCCGAAGGTTGACGCTCCCTGGTCTAATGGGAATCCGAATGAGACTTTCATCGGCGACTATTTCGGTTTGGACGCGAGCAGCGAGAGCTTCTACCCGCTCTGGACTGATACGCGCACGGGCATCCAGGAGCTCTGGACCGAACGGGGATATTACTTACAACAAGCCGTGCTATTCGAGCACGCCAATTTTCACGGAGCGCACAAGCATGTATTCGGCGCTGAGCCGAACCTGGCCGCCAGCGACGACAACTTCTTCAACGATCGTGTCTCGTCATTGGCAGCTATCGACGGTTCGTGGGCTTTCTTCCGCGACGTAGGATACAAGGGACAATACCCCAGCGTGCTCGCCCCCGGGATCTACCCCTGGGTAGAAGCGGTCAACATCAAGAACGACGACATGTCGTCGCTCCGACTCACCAGCTCCAAGGGGTTGGCTCCGGCGCCTCACGTCATCCTGTTCGAGCACGCCAATTTCCACGGGGCGCACAAGCATGTGTTTGGTGCGGAGTCCAACCTCAATGCGGCGGACGACAACTTTTTTAACGATCGCGTCTCGTCGATCGTGGTACTCGCCGGCACATGGGAATTCTTCCGGGATGCAGGGTTTAACGGAACGTACGGGACTGTGCTCGGCCCGGGACTTTACCCTGGGGTGGAGGCGGTCAACATCAAGAACGACGACATGTCGTCGCTCCAACCCACCAGCTCCTCAAAGTTGGCTTCAGTGCCTCACGTCATCCTGTTCGAGCACGCCAATTTCCACGGGGCGCACAAGCATGTGTTTGGTGCGGAGTCCA
>JBAVHJ010000050.1:0-8088 GCA_049685715.1 Terriglobia bacterium
GGCATTTACTCATCCGCACCTCAGCATGCTGTTTGCCATCTTTTTTATCTTTACTTTCTCCTTCTCATGCTACGAGACGACCTTCCCGCTATTGGGTCTTAAGAAATTTGGTTACCACCCCGCACAAATCGGGCTCTGGTTTGCCTATGTGGGTGTGGTGACGGCCGTTATCCAGGGCGGACTGATCGGACGGTTGGCAAAACAATTCGGTGAGCGCAAGTTGATTATTGTGGGCCTCGTGCTGACCATCATCGGCATCGTTTTCATCCCCTACTCGGGGGGCAGAGCGGCTCTGGCAGCCGTCCTCTTCTCTCTTGGCATTGGGGCAGGAATCACCAATCCCTCTCTTTCCAGCTTCATTTCACTTTCGGCGGAAACGACTGAACAGGGCAGTGTTCTCGGCATGTCGCAATCCCTTTCCAGCCTGGCGAGGATTTTGGGCCCGATCTGGGGAGGTTTCGGCTTACAGCATTGGGGATTTGGGATTCCTTACCTCGCGTGCGGGGGATTGCTCGCCTTGGCTTTGTTGTCGGGGTTACGACTCCTCAATGCCCGGCCAGTGGCTACCCAGCCGGTCGTTTAGCGCGTCTTAACAGGCCCGCAACCCCCCCCTTCGCGCTCGTGCGAGGGAGAGGGGTTGAAACCGAGTTGACATTCACGAGATCGATCGAACCCCAAAGTGGATTGATGCCTATTCCCGTTATCCTCGACTGTGATCCCGGACACGATGATGCCGTGGCCATTCTGTTGGCCTGTGCCTCCCCCGAGTTGGAAGTGCTGGGCATTTCTACTGTGGCGGGAAATGTCTCTCTCGAAAAAACTTCAAAGAATGCTTTGAAGGTCTGCGAGCTGGCAGGGCTCGACGGCGTGAAGGTGTATGCCGGAATGTCGCGCCCATTGGTGAAGGGCCTTTTAACCGCCGAGGAAGTGCACGGCAAGAGCGGGCTAGATGGGCCGGACCTGCCGGCACCGAAACGGACCCTTGAACCAAGACACAGTGTCGACTTCCTCATCGAAGAATTGCTGCGCGCCAGAGAACCGATCACACTTATTCCCACGGGGCCCCTGACCAATGTTGCCATGGCGATCCTCCGGGAGCCGCGCATTCGGCCTTCCATCCGGGAAATCGTGTTGATGGGGGGAGCGATTGCAGAGGGCAATACCACCCCCGCGGCCGAGTTCAACATCTATGTCGATCCTCATGCGGCGGATGTGGTGTTCCGCAGCAAGGTTCCCGTTTCCATGATCGGGCTGGATGTAACGCATCAAGCGCTAGTGCTTCCCGACCGGCTGCAGCGGATTCGCGACTTGGGCAGCCGCACGGGGGGCGTGGTGGCCCAACTGATCGAGTTCTTCCAGGAGCATCATCGCGTCAAGTATGGGATGGCCGGGCCTCCGCTACATGATCCCTGTGCTGTAGCCGCCGTCATCGATCGTTCCCTCTTTCATTTTAAACCGATGCATGTTGCCATCGAGCTGGAAGGCAGCCTCACCCAGGGTCGGACTGTTTGCGATGTTTGGAACGTTACGGGAAACCCGATGAACGCCCTGGTGGCCCTCTCCATCGACGCGCCGCGATTTTTCGACTTGCTGATCTCCCGCCTGGCTGTTTATCCGTAAGCGCAATGAATCGGCCCGCAGATCACAGGGACGTCCAGGGATTAGATCGCAAAGAGCTCTGAGGCATGTCCGAACACCTTGGTCTGGGACCCATTTGCAGGACTCATTTGCAGGGTTTCCGAATCCAAGCCCGGCATGCTATAATCCGTCTCTTTTTCGCTGCCCTCAATCATGAATAACGAGGATCAAGACCGCAAGAACCCGCCACCCGGAGATCGCCGGGCATTCCTGAGGCGGTTTTTGAAGAAGGGCGCTCCCCTCGTCGTGGGTGCCGTTACAAGGCCGCTTTCAAAGCTCCCGGGTGTCACCCCGCCGACTGCCCAGCCTGAGGTTGAGGGTCCGGCAACGCGCGCCGCCGCTGAGCCCGAAATTATCTCCACTGAATTGAAGAAAGAATTCGAACAGACGCACGAAGAGTTCATCAAGAACAACCCGGACTTCTTTGAGAAGCCCTGAAGGGTCTCATACGAGTCGAATAATTTTGGCTAGCGCCGGGAGTCCGGGAATCGCAACGAGAGAGGAGCGAGTCCCGACGTGACCACAACCTGCCTATGAAACTGCGAATTCTCCATCACGATAATTGCTTCGATGGGGCCGCCTCCGCCGCCCTGTTCAGCCGTTTCTACCGCGAGAACATCAATCCACAGGCTGAGATTGGATACACAGGGCTGACTCACAAGTCGGAAAAGCAATTCAATGAATGCCTTTTCGACGGCGATGAAAACGTCATCGTGGATTTCAAGTACTCACCCTCGCCTCGCCTCACCTGGTGGTTCGACCACCACAAGAGCGCCTTTCTTACGAAGGAGGATGAAGACCATTTCCGGCAGGACCAGGGCGGAAAAAAGTTTGTCAATCCCGACTTCAAATCCTGTACTAAATTCATCGCCACGATGCTGGCGGAAAAATTCGGCTTCAAGATCAACGGGCTTTCGGAACTGATCTATTGGGCCGATATCATTGATGGGGCCCAGTATCCGGATGCCCGCTCGGCGGTGGAGATGAAAGAGCCGGCAATGAAGTTGACGCTGCTCATCGAGTCCAACCGCGAGCCGGAGCTCTTGCGGCAAATTATCCGTGAGCTCGCCGTCAGGCCGCTGGCCGATCTTGCGACAGAACACTGCAGCGGCGACCATTTCAAGATGCTCTGGGCCCAGCACGAGCGGGCAATTCAGTTGATCGGCGACCGGGCCCTGACTGAGAACGGTGTTGTGTTTTTCGACCTCAGCGACGTGGGTGTCGAGGGTTACAACAAGTTCATTCCCTACTTTCTCCATCCGGAGTGCGTTTACACCGTGAGTGTGCTCTCGACCCCTATGCGGGCCAAGGTCTCAGTCGGCTCGAATCCGTGGAACCAGTCGAAGCGCACGCACAATCTCGCAGAGATATGCGAACGGTATGGTGGCGGGGGTCATGCGCAGGTCGCCGCCATTTCCTTTCCCACCTGTGACCTCGAGAGCGCCAAAAAAGCCGCACGGCAGATCGTTGAAGAACTCCAGGGCGAGTAATCCGGCCGATCCCCCCGAATGACGACTGTACTTGTTACATCAAGACTCAAGGGAATAATCGTGTCGGGTCGTGTCCCGATATGATATTGTTTCGTTCTTAAACCTGAGTTCTGAAACAGGAAGGTGGAATTTCAGCTGCTTTATAAGGCGCTTTGCGGAAAAAGGAATTGTGCAGACCGAACTTTCGTCAAGGCCAGAGCCAACTCACAGCAGACGCCATTCAACTTCATGTCCCCCACAAATTTTGGGATTCGGGGTAAGGACCCATCAAAGATTATTGAAATTGAGGCGGCGACTGACGCAGTCAAAGACCTCCTGTTCGGGTTACTGAATCCAGAACCCAGGAGCCGGAAGAGGGAGGTTTCGATGAGAATCCCTGCCTCGAGGAGTTTACACCCGAGAGGTTGTCTGATTTGAGGCTTCCGGCTTCGATAGTATCGTTATAAAGATTTGCACTTTTTCCGGACACATTGAACAAGCTGGATCCGAACCATCGCAAAGGGGATCAATCGCAGATGGCCGCTCGACGCGGGCAACCCGGGCACCGGTTTTATTTTCATACCGCGGTGCAGGTCCGATTTCGAGACGTGGATGTGATGGGCCACGTCAATCATGCGGTTTATTTTTCCTATTTTGAAATGGCGCGCTGTGAGTACTGGATGTCGTTGTATTCGCTGGAGCGGTTGAGCGATATTAACTTTATTGTCGTCCACGCCGAATGCAATTATCTCCAACCCGCCCAGTACGCTGAATGGCTGGATATCCATGTGGCGGTCACCCGAATCCGGAACACCAGTTTTGTGATGGAGTACGAGGCGCGGGCCCGCCGGCCCCGGCGCGTCGTGGCGACGGGTTTGACCGTCCAGGTGATCTATGATTATACGCGTCATCAATCGAAGCGGGTCGCTCCGGCGATGCGGCGGAAGTTGGAAGCCTTCGAGAAGCGCCGCCTGCTGTTCGACGAAACGACTCAGGGCAAATAATTCAGTACAGGAGTTGCCGTGACCCGACGTGTGGTCATCACCGGAATCGGGGCGATCAGCCCCAATGGCATGGGCCGCGAGACCTTCTGGCAAAATACCCGGATGGGGACCAGCGGAGTGGACACGATATCGCTTTTTGACTCTTCCCACCTCTCGGCCCGCATTGCGGGGGAGGTCAAGCATCTCGACGGCGACGCCTTCATCAAGTACAAAGACCGCCCCCATGTTTCGCGCGTGGTTCCCATGGCGCTGGCAGCTTCGGACGAGGCGCTCCGGGACTCAGGGTTAGAGGTCGATTCCATGACCAAGGAGGAAAAGCAACAGATCGGAGTCATGCTCGGGACGGGGGGAGGCGCGGTGGAATTCACCGAAGAGATGTACCGGCTTTATTACACCGGACAATCCAAAAGGGTCTCTGTTTACACGATCCCTTCATCCACCATCGGCACGCTGGCCAGTGAAATTTCCATGCGGTTCGGACTCCGCGGCTTGAGTCATGTGGTCTCGACCGGATGCACTTCCTCCACTGACGCCCTGGGCCATGCCGCGCTGATGATCCGGTCCGGGATGATCGATAAGTTTCTCGTGGGGGGGGCGGACGCCCCCATTGCCCCTCTCATCATGGGCGCGTTCTGCCTCATGCGCATTCTCACCCCTTCCTGGAATCACGATCCCACGCGCGGCTCTCGTCCGTTCTCTCAAAGTCGCGATGGATTTGTGCTGGGAGAAGGGGCATGGATGTTTGTACTCGAGGAACTCCATCAGGCCCTTTCGCGTGGAGCCCGTATTTATGGTGAAGTGGCGGGCTACGGATCCACATGCGATGCCTACCATCGCGTCCGAATGGATGAGAGCGGCGAAGAGCCGGCCCGCGCCATGAATCTTGCAATGAAGGAGGCTCAGGTCTCCCCCGAAGCGGTCGATTACATTAATCTGCACGGGACATCCACGCTGCTCAACGACCGGATCGAAACCCGGGCAGTCAAATTGAGCTTCGGAGCGAAGGCCTTTACTTTGCCGGGATCGTCGCTGAAATCGATGATCGGGCATCCCCAGGGTGCCTGTGGGGCGGCCGGGGTGGCAGCTTCCTTGTTGGCCATGCGGGACCATGTTCTTCCCCCCACGATCAATCTGGAAGACCCCGATTCGGAATGCGACCTCGACTACATTCCCGAAATAGGACGCCGGAAAGAGATCAACGTAGTCTTGTGCAACTGCATTGCATTCGGATCGAAAAATTCAGCGCTTGTTTTGAAACGCGTGAACGGAAAATTTTAGAGACAGACACCTGACCCTCATAGACCTCTAACGCCTTGTATAAAGGGTGTCTGTCCAATCGCTTGTTAGATTACCCAAAGGCTCAATTATGTCCCTGTGGCGACCCAACCGAATCCGCCAGGAGGAACTGCTCGACACAGGTGACGGCTCCCCTGCGGAGATTGCCGCCAGCCTCCGCGACCTCCGACGTATCAATCAATATCTGGGAGGGCACCGCGCCAGCCTGGTTCCTATCCGTCGACTCGTGAGGAGCCTCTCCCTCAAGCAGTTTTCGCTGCTGGATGTGGCCACAGGAGGCGCGGATCTGCCGGTGGCGGTCTCCCAGTGGGCACGTCGCGCACAGCTGCCCTGTCGTGTTGTGGGCCTGGATATCAATTCGCGGCACCTCGCCTTTGCCCGGTGGGCTGTTCGCTCCTTTTCCGACATCCGGTTGGTCCGGGCCGACATCGAACGCATGCCATTTGCCCCCGGGAGCTTTGATTTTGTCAACACCTCGCTGTTTCTGCATCACGTGGAGGACGATGGGGTAGCGCCGTTTTTGAAGACGCTGCTCTCGGTGGCACGAGTGGCCGTGATCATCAATGATCTCCAGCGCCACTGGATCCCCTATCTGTTTCTGAAACTGACCCAGCCGATTTTCGCCCGCAGTCGTATCACAAGGTTTGACGGATTCGCCTCCCTGCGCCAGGGCTTCACGGCCGGCGAATTAAAAAGCTTGGGTCAGAGCGCAGGGATCCCGGGCCTCTCGGTGACCCGTCGATTTCCGTATCGCCTGGCCATGGTGATTTCCAAATGATGAACTCCTCCGCTGGGAAGGGAGACTCGTTCGGCCGCCCCAAGGAGCGCGTTTCTGAAAGAAAGCCGGCCTCCTGGGAACCCAGAGGATGAACACTCCATTTGATACCATCATTGTGGGAGCAGGTCCCGCGGGGAGTTCTGCGGCGATTGCTCTTGCCTCTCGGGGCTGGCGCGTGGCCTTACTGGAAAAACAAACCTTTCCCCGCGACAAACTTTGTGGCGAGTTTATTTCCCCCGAGGGGGTCAGCGATTTTGCAAGGCTCGGGGTTCGTCCTGCCCTCTTGGAAAAGAAACCTGCCCTCGTCCAGAGGGTGCGGGTGACCCTTTCCGCGGATCATCAGGCCCGGATCGAACTGGGTGAATCCGGATGGGGACTCAGCCGCTACGCTCTCGATCAAGTTCTTTTTGAACATGCAAGGGCCCAGGGAGCAGAGTGTTTTGAGAATTCTTCCGTCCAAACGATCGAAGGAAGTCTTGAAGACGGGTTCCGGGTGCAAGTCGGAACCCAGAGCAACGCCCCAAGGGTTCTCACGGCCAAAACGGTTATCGCAGCAACCGGCCGATGGTCCAACGTTCCTCACAACCCTCGCAAATCCTTGCGCGAACTGAAACGGCTGAAGCGCTTTGTGGGGATCAAAGCCCATTATCGTGGGGAGTCCGACCTGGATGATGCCGTTGAGCTTCACTTTTTCGAGGCCGGGTATTGCGGCTTGAATCGCATTGAGGGTGGCGAGACAAATTTGTGCGCCCTCGTCGAGGAGCAATTTGCCACTCGCTATGCCAGAAACTGGGAGTCCCTGGTTGAAGCGGCGGGGAAACAGAACCCCCATCTCGAAGGCCGAATTCGTGCCATGAGCCGCTCTACAGAGTTCCTGGTGACAGGCCCGGTCATATTCCAGGCGGGAGAGAGAGTTCTCAGAGACATTTTCCTGGCGGGTGATGCCGCAGGATTTCTCGACCCATTCAGTGGTGATGGGATCTCGACCGCAGTTCGATCCGCCTTTTTGGCCTCTCAATGCGTCGATGATGTCCTACAGCGGCGAGTCTCCATTGAAGAATCAAAGAAGAACTACGACCGGGCTTACCAATCAGAATTCAGTCGAAGATTCTTATTCTCACGAATCATTCGCAGCGCCTTATCCATCGAGGGTATCCCGCCAGCTTTTTCCCGCCTGCAATCTTGGATTCCGGCCTTGGGCGAATGGGTCGTGAGACAAACCAGGGGGCAGGTCTCAGGGGGCGGGTGTTAGAAGATAGGTCGTAGGTGATAGGCGATAGGGAGAGGAAGTTAGAGATGGATTGGAGGGACGCTCGTCCCGGAAACTGATATACCCCCGAGTGATACATCATGCGACATCGCAAACTGCGAATGGAACCTGTGTCATTGACCCTTGGGAAGTAGATTCAGGATCCAGGCGGAAGATTCTCCGGTTCATAGATTCGGAGACTGCCGTCGGCGGTATCGAAGGCGGCATGTGTGGTGTGGCCTTCGGCGCAACGATAGATCGCGTAACTCGAAGTCCCGAGGGTTATCTTTCCCGCTGAATCATCCGAGCCTGCTGAATCAATTGAGGCCGCCTCCCCAAACTGCTCAGTGAGTATGGCCGTCAACATACACACTCGACAACCAATCTTCTGAGGTATCCGGGGACGATCATCATCAAGCTCAAGGGCCATCATGAATTGACAAAAACCTCCGTTGAATTCACCTTTGGCGCCACCCTCACCTGGCGCGACTTTTTCCGGGATCGGCTGAAGGTCTCCATACTCTCTGAAAACCTGCAGGAGGCGCCTGCTTCAGGAATCGTTGCCGCAAGAACAATTTTACGCTATAGTCTCGGCGCTCCAAACGAGTGTCGACAAACCGCCACTGGCTTCGATGCCGATGGCCGGACAATGGA